>JBOFRC010000133.1:0-12375 GCA_051650825.1 Sarcina sp.
GATTTTAAGAATAGTAGCTTTAGTGATAATTTTAAATATGTAATGAAATAAGGTTGAGAATAAAATTAAATTTAGTATAATTGTTTTATACTATAAGAAGAGGCGGTGTTTTTTATTAATAGCAATTTTGGACCTAAAACACAAATGACAATAAATTTAGCAAAGGGACTTATATTAGCATTATTTGTTGTTTTAAATTATATGTTTTTTAATCTTAATAATTATGTGTTTTTAGTTATCTTTGTAGGATTAATTATTATAATGGAGCTTTTAACTAAGTTTGCTAAGAAAAAATTTTTATGGTAACAAACTATTTGGTGTAGAATATAGATGAAAAATAGAGGAAATATAAGGATTAGGAAATTAATTTAGTTTAATAAGATATTTTCTTGTTTACAATATTTTATGTAACCTGTATACTAATAAATGTCTTAAGGACATGGCTCGATAGCTCAGTCGGTAGAGCAGAGGACTGAAAATCCTCGTGTCGCTGGTTCGATTCCTGCTCGAGCCACCAGCATGAAGTTTGGTTGTGATAACCAAGCTTCTTTTTTTATATTTTTTTATGTAAATAAAAATTTAAATACTAAAGTCCATTAAAAGACTTTGTGTTTTTTTATGGGCACAGTAGTTCAATGGAGATGACAGCTGTGAATGAATTATTAGACTTTTTAGAGGATTTAGTGAACAAAAATAAAAATGAATACTTATATCAGATTTTAGAAGTAGGAACATCCATTGATGCCATACTTTCTAAAGAAACTAAATATGAAATAGCAAAGATAATTATAAAAAATAAAATAAGAGTAAAAACTTTAGGTGGGTTATGCAATATGATCTATGAGGGGGATTATTGGGAAAACGTAATTTTTTATAAAGAATTATCAGCTAAGAGAATACAGGTACATGTCTGTATAGCGATAGATATATTAGAAATGTTAGTATTAGGGCAGTATAGTTTAGAAAAAGAAAAGTTCCAAATGTATAGAAAAAAGAAAATGGAAGAAAATATATTAAGAGATGAGTACACTATGACTGAAAAGCAATATAGAGTATATACAGAAAAACAATAACTTTACATTTTTTATTAAAAAATAGAGATTTTTGAAGAATTTGAAAGTATATGAATTTTAATTTTGAAATTTAGTTGAATTTAGACTTTACAAATTGTAGTTAGCAAGATATACTAGTAAATGTCTTAAGGACATGGCTCGATAGCTCAGTCGGTAGAGCAGAGGACTGAAAATCCTCGTGTCGCTGGTTCGATTCCTGCTCGAGCCACCAGCAGAAAGTTTGGTTGTGATAACCAAGCTTTTTTTTTATGTATAAAAATAGCATAATCTGATAATATTAGTTCTGTTTAGAAAACTTTTTAAATTTTGATGAATATGTTATTATATTCTTATTAGAATTCAAATTAAAAGGAGAGTTAAAAGAATGGAAAATAAAGTTTTAGCAGTAGTAGCTGGAAGAGAAATAACAGATAAAGATATCGATATGATAATTGCAAGATACCCAGAGCAACAAAGAGCAATGTTTGCTTCAGATGATGCTAGAAAAGCTATATTAGAGCAAGCAATCGGTTTTGAATTAATGTACCACAAAGGTTTAGAGTTAAAAATAGAAGAAACAGAAGCTTTCAAAGCTCAATTAGAGGTATTCAAAAAAGAATTATTAATACAAAAAACTGTTGATGATGTTTTATCAAAAGTTATAGTAACAGATGCAGAAGCACAAGCTTACTACGATGAAAATAAAGCTGAATTCGAAGAGCCAGAAAGAGTTGCTGCTAAGCATATCTTAATGGATAGCGAAGAGGATATTAAAGCTTTAAGAGATAAAATTGTTGCAGGAGAAATTTCATTTGAAGAAGCTGCTAGAGAAAGCTCAACATGTCCTTCAAAAGCTCAAGATGGTAATCTTGGAGAATTCTCAAGAGGAATGATGGTTCCTGAATTTGAAGAAGTTGCTTTTGAAATAGCTGTTGGAGAAGTTAGTGAGCCAGTTCAAACACAATTTGGTTACCACTTAATCAAAGTTGAAGAAAAGAAAGATGCTGCAGTTCAAGCATTTGATGCTGTTAAAGAAGCTGTTGTAAGAAAATTATCAGCTACAGCACAACAAGAAAAATATATAGGAATGCTTACAGAACTTGAAAAGCAATATCCAGTTGAAAGAAAAAACTAATAAACTAAGTTAGTTTTTATGTTATAGTCACAGTACAATATGTATTGTGACTTTTTTTATTTTTATAGTTAGGGTTTTAATAATTCAAATTAGAAGTTAAAGTTCGATGATTTTTAAGAATATAGATATTAGTTTTAAAGAAAGTTAAAAAGATATTTAAATTAATCTTAAGTGTATCTAAATATCTAGTGTCATAAAGGAGAAATTCAAAGAATAAAAGATTGAAATGTTTAGCTAAATTAAATAAAAATAGTTAGATTATTAAGACATTAAAATTTAGGCGTTAGGTTGATTAATTTGTGCTATAATGGTATATGTAATTTTTTGTGATTACACTTTTAAAATAGCTTAAATTAAGTTAAGCGTTACGAAGCTAACATTTAGTGAGTAGAGGTGAAATTTTTTGAGAAAATGGATTGAAATGGAGAAGAAAATCTTCTCTCATTGGAGAATGATATTAAATATCTCCAAAAAAGAATTCAAGAAGGAATTTGCAGGTTCAAGACTAGGAATACTTTGGTCAGTAATAAGACCAGTAGCGATGATTATAGTATTCTGGGTTATTTTTGGTATGGTATTCGCCGGTGCACCTATAGTTGTTAAAGGTGAAAAAGTTCCATATCTAGTTTGGCTTGTTGCAGGATATGTTCCTTGGATATTTATTTCAGATTACATAGTTGCGGGAGCTAGTTCGATAAGGAATAGTGCTTTTTTAGTTAAGAAAGTAAAATTCCCAGTTGAGATTTTACCATGGATAAGGGAAATGATGAGTTTTTATAACTTCCTTATTTTCTTAGTGATAAACTTTATTATATTTACTATTTATGGCTGGTTAGGCCATATAAACTGGTTATATCTTATTTATGCGATAATAGTTACTATGATATTCTTATCAGCTCTATCTAGAATGCTATCTACATGGGTTGTTATGTCTATAGACTTTATGCATGGTATAGGAGTTTCTATGCAGTTCTTATTCTGGTTAAGTCCTGTAATGTGGGATTTAAGCCAATTAGTAACTGGATTTAAGTCTAATCCAGATTTGTTACACCTATTAATAAATATAGTTAAATTAAATCCTTTAACATATTTAGTTTTAGTATTTAGAGATGCATATCTTGGTAGTAGCTGGGTTTCACAGCCATTCTTTGGAATGCCAGGATGGACATATACAGTTTACTTCTTTATAGTAACTATAATTTTATTCTTAATTGGAACAAAAGTATTTAATAAATTTAGACCAGAATTTGATGATGTTCTATAAAGCGAGGTTTAGAATATGTCAGTAGTTATAAAAGCCAAAAATCTTAAAAAGATGTATAAAATGTATGGCAATAATAATGAAAAAATGTTTTCTTTTTTAAGAAAGAAACATTATGAAGAATTTTATGCTTTAAATGGTGTATCGTTTGAGGTGAAAACAGGTGAATGTGTTGGAATTATAGGACATAATGGTGCTGGTAAATCAACACTTCTAAAAATACTAACAGGTGTTGCTTTTCAAACAGATGGTGAGCTTGAAATAAAAGGAAAAGTTTCTTCTCTGTTAGAACTTGGTTCAGGATTTAATCCTGAACTTACAGGTATAGAAAATATTTATTTTAACGGTACTTTAAATGGTCTTACAACTCAACAAATTGATGCAGTAAGACAAGAAATAATTGATTTTGCTGATATCGGAGATTTTGTATATCAACCAGTTAAGAGTTATTCGAGTGGTATGTTTGCTAGACTTGCATTTGCAGTTGCAATAAATATAGACCCAGATATTCTTATAGTTGATGAAATCTTATCAGTTGGTGATGTAGGTTTCCAAGTTAAATGTATGGAAAAGTTTGAAGAGTTTAAAAAAGCAGGAAAAACAATTTTATATGTTTCACATGGACTTGGAACAGTAAAAAAATTCTGTGATAGAGCTATTTGGCTTCAAAAAGGTCAGGTAGTGGATGATGGAAATGCTGTTATAGTTGTAGAAAGATATTATAATATAAACTTTAACCCAGCTGTAATAGAAAATATTGATGAGGGTAAAAATGATATTGTTAAATCAATTACACTAACATCAAATAAAAATGTTTTAAATTATAAGGAAGATTTAGATTTAGATTTTAATTATGATTTAACAAAAGAGCTTAAGGAACCTAGAATTATATTTGAGATAAGAAAAACAGATTATGAACCAGGAACTACTAGAAATAGTGACCAATTTGTTTGTGCTTTTGATAGTATAGATAACAGCGTTAGCTTAAAAGGTACAAAGGGATTAAATAAAATCAAATTAAATCTTGAAGATATAAGTTTAGTTGCAGGAGTTTATTATTTTGATGTAATTATTTTAGATAAGGATGAGACAATATATAGAAAGATAAATGCATTTAGCTTCACTATGGAAGATAAATACAGAGGAGAAGGCTTTTTAATATTAGAGCATTCTTGGAATAAGTAGTTTGTGAGGAGGCCCCACAAATGGGAGTAGTATTGGATAACTTTAAAAGGATTATAAAGGAAGAAGGGTTTATAGCTCTTCTAAAAAAGATATGTAATGATATCGGTTATAGAATTTATTGTATTAGAAGTAAATCAAGAGTTACATATAATAAAAACTATAATAAATATCATGCACATTTTACAAAAATCTTAGCTGAAGAAAAATATGAAGCCGTAGTAGTCTTTGATTCAAGAGTAGGTTGGAATATACCTCTTTTTCAAAGATCACAGCATATGGCAAATGAGCTTACTGATAAAGGGTTATTATATTTTTATAGATCTTCAGAACAATTCGATAAGGATATAACTGAAACACAAAAGTTAAAGGATAGATTACATATAGTAAATATGGCTAATTATGCTCTTAATAACGCTATGTTTGATGTTTTAAGAGCTCATAAAGGAGCTAAGTTTTTATCTTTATATTCAACAGATATTTACTTAGATGAGCCTTACATTAAAGATAAGTATACAGATGCAGGGTTTCATATCATTTATGAGTACATAGATGAAATGTCCGATCAAATATCGGGTGCTTTACCTGAGTTTGTATACGATAGACATAAGCATATACTAGAAGATACTGAAAACTTTGCTATTGGATCAGCTGATAAACTTATAGAAGAAATTAGAGAGGTCCGAGGAGATAACAATGTTGCCATGATAACTAATGGTGTACAGTATAAAGATTGGATTAAGCATGATATAGAGGTTCCTAAAAAACTTGAAGATATAGTTGCTAAGGGAAATCCAATTATAGGTTACTTTGGAGCTTTAGCAAAATGGTTTGACTATAAACTTTTAAGGGAACTTGCAAAGGAGAGACCAGATTATGAAATTGTTCTTATAGGTTTTTTATATGATGGGGAATTTAAAGCAAGTAAAGTTGAAGAACTTCCAAATGTTCATTATTTAGGAATTATAGATTATAAAGAGTTACCTAAATATGGAAGGTTCTTTGATGTATCAACAATACCATTTTTATTAAATGATATAACAGAGTCAACAAGTCCAGTTAAATTATTTGAATACATGGCAATGGCACATCCTATAGTAACAACAGATATGAGAGAGTGTAGAAAATATAAATCTGTTTTAATAGGAAAGGGCACAGAAGACTTTATTCAAAAATGTGATGAAGCTTTAAAAATACCTAAAGATAGTGAATATTATCAATGGTTAGAAGAAGAAGCTTTAGATAATACATGGACTAAGAAGGCTGAGATTTTATATGATTTAGTAGAGAAAAATATTAAATAAGAGGTGGAATGATGAGTATAATTAAAACTATACAAAATTTCTTTAGACCTGTTGCAATACCTTTACATCAAAAGATGAGATCAAGAGGACAAGAGGATCAAAAAGATGATTTTTATAGGGAGATGAAAGAGCTTATCTTAGGAAGTAAATATGATGCTATAGTTATATTTGATGTCTATTTTGGATTTAATGTTAAGATGTTTCAAAGACCACAACATATAGCATTAAATATGGCTAAAGAAAATATATTATATTTTTATAAAGCATCTCCTTATGTTGAAATAGATAAAGATATCAAAGTTAGTCAAAAAATAAAGGATAATTTATATCTTGTAAATACAGATCTTTATTGGTTACAAGAGGGGCTTTTAGATATTATTAAAGAAAGTGGAATACCTTGCTATGGGCAAATTTATTCTACGAGCTTTACAGAATATGATAAATATATGCAAAAATTTACTAATAGAGGATTTAAAATAATATATGAATATGTGGATGATTTATCAGATGAGATTGCAGGATTTAAAATTCCAGAGTCTGTTAAGAAAAGTCATCAAAATATGCTTGAGAATAAAGATGATGTATATGTAGTTACAACAGCTACAAAGCTTTATGATGAAGTAATTAAACTAAGGGGAAATGAAAAAGTTGAACTTGTTACAAATGGTGTTGAATTTGAACATTTCTCAGATATAAAATGTACTAAGGTTCCAGATGAAATAAAAGAAGTAGTTGAAAGTGGTCATAAGATTATAGGATATTTTGGAGCACTTGCAAAGTGGTTTGATTATGAGCTTATAAAAGAGATGTCTGAGCAGTTACCAGAATATGAAATAATTCTTATAGGAATAAATTATGATAAATCTCTTGATAAAAGCGGTATATTAAATCTAAATAATGTACATTATTTAGGTACAAGGAATTATACTGAGCTTCCAACATATGCTAAATTCTTTGATGTAGCAACAATACCATTTGTTATTAATGATATAACAGAGGCTACAAGTCCTGTTAAATTATTTGAATATATGGCATTAGGAAAACCTATTGTTACAACAGCACTTCCAGAGTGTAGAAAATATGAATCACCACTTGTTAGTGAATCACATGAAGAATTTATAGCAAATATTAAAAAGGCTACAGAGCTTGAAAATGATGAAGCGTATAAAGCTCTTTTAAGAAAAGAAGGGCTTGATAATACATGGAGACAAAAAGCGATTGATATGAAAGAACTTATTTTAAATTCTTAGTATGGAGGTATTTGAAAAATGTCTTATGCAATTAAAGTAGACCATTTAACTAAGAAGTATAAAATTTATGGCGGTGCAATGAATAAAACTGCTATGATTATAAACCCATTTTCTAAAAAAGAACCAGGAGAATTTATAGCATTAAAAGATGTTTCTTTTGAGATTGGTAGAGGCGAAATTGTTGGAATTATTGGTAATAATGGAGCAGGAAAATCTACTCTATTAAAGATACTTTCAGGTGTTGCCTTTCAAAATGAAGGAGAGGTAGATGTTAAGGGAAGAATTTCTTCTTTAATTGAACTTGGAACAGGGTTTAATCCTGAACTTACAGGAATCAGTAACATTTATTTTAATGGAAGTTTAATGGGTCTTAGTACAGAAGATGTAGATAAAGTTAAAGATAAGATAATAGAATTTGCAGATATTGGTGAGTTTATACATCAACCTGTAAAAAACTATTCTAGTGGTATGTATGCAAGGCTTGCTTTTGCAGTTGCAATTAATATAAACCCAGATATTCTTATAGTTGATGAAATACTTTCAGTTGGAGATGTTGGTTTCCAACAAAAATGTATGAACAAGTTTGAAGAGTTCAAAAATGAAGGTAAAACAATACTTTATGTATCACATGGACTTACTACAGTTCAAACATATTGTGAAAGAGCAATATGGCTTGAAAAAGGAAAGGTTAGGGAAATTGGAGATGCTTTTGATGTTGTTGAACATTACTATAAAAGTATGATGGATAAGGGTGAAGAAGTCCCAGAAAAGCAAAACTTTGTTGAACTTCAAAATGTTTCAATTGTTGATGCTAAAGAGGAATATGGATATGGTGATAAAATCAGTTTTGAAATAGAATATGATGTTCTAAGAGATGATATTAAAGCCCCTTCTATAAGTGTAGAGCTTAGAAAGGCACACAAAGAACCGTGTGAATATAGAAATTTTGACCAGTTCATATGTGCTGTTAATAGTAATGTAGATAAATTTTCAATTCCTTGGAACAAAGGAATTAATAAAATGCAATTTTCATTTGATAATTTAAGAGTTACTGATGGACTATATTATATAGATATAATTTTCTCGGAGAGTCAAGATCTTGTCGCATTAAGTACTAATAAAAATGCTGCTTCATTTAAAGTTAATAGTGAAAGAGAGGCTCAGGGATTCGCATTTTTAAAAGATAAATGGGAGGACTAGCCATGCTAATTAGCAAGAAAAAATATGATGAAGATATTAATAGTAAAAATGAAAAAATAAAATCTTTAGAGGATGAGTTATTCAATATTAAGTCACAAATTCAGAATAGAAGAGAGTTTTCTAATATTATTAGGGAAGCTGTTGATAAGGGATATAAAAATTTAACTGATGATGAGAAGATAAATTTAAATCAAAAAATTCAAATAGCATTTCCTGAGGTTACTTTAGATCCTATTTATGGAGATAATAGAGAGGATTTTTTAGAAAAAGTATTTAAAGGGGAATTCTATAAAAGGTATATTGATACTTTCAACATAATAGAAGGTTCTTTAAATTCTATTTTATATAACACACAGTTTGATCAGTTTAGAATTGGAATTGATAAGATATTTGATGAAGAAGATTATGATGCTGTAGTAATATTTAAAGCTGGATTTGGATGGAATATAGAGCTTAAACAAAGACCACAACATTTAGCAGAAGCACTTGCTGATAAAAAAGTTTTATATTTATATAAGTCTTTAGCAAGACAGGATGAAGATGTTTATGCAATAAAACAAATCAAGAGTAATTTATATGTAGTTAATTTAGAAATGAAATTAGTTAGAGAATTAATTTTTGAAGCAATAGAAAAGAGAAATATTAAAAATAAGTTTGTTCATGTCTATGCTACTGGATTATATTATGTTCCATATGAAGATATTAAAGGTTATATGGATAAAGGCTTTAAGGTCTTGTATGATTTTGTTGATGAACTTTCAGAAGAGATAAGTGGAATTGAAGTTACTGATAAAATTAAAGAAGATCATAATAAACTTCTGTCAGATATTGATAATGTCCTTGTAGTTTCTACAGCTGAAAAGTTAAAATGCATTGCACAAGAAGTTCGTAAAACTGATAAATGGAGTGTTTTAGCACCAAATGGTGTTAATTTACTTGATTTTAAGAATTTGAATTCTTTTGTTGGTGAAAAAATAAAATCAGTAGTTGAAAAGAATAAACCTATTATAGGATATTATGGTGCTTTAGCTAGTTGGTTTGACTATAGCAAAATAAAACAATTAGCAATGCAAAGAAAAAACTATGAAATAGTTCTTATAGGTTTTGATTATGATGGAACACTTGAAAAGAGTGGTATATTAGAACTTGAAAATGTGAGTTATTTAGGAATAATAGAATATAATAAGCTTATAAAAGAATATGCTTGTTATTTTGATGTAGCAATGATTCCTTTTATAAAGAACGATATAACAGATTCAACTTCACCAGTTAAGTTATTTGAATACATGGCATTAGAGAAGCCTATAGTAACAACGGATATAAATGAATGTAAAAAATATAAAAGTTGTCTTATTGCATCTTCTAATGAACAGTTTGTTGAGTTAGTTGATAAGGCGTTAGAACTTAAAATTAATGATGAATATATTAAGACTCTAAGAACCGAGGCTAATGAGAACACATGGGATCATAGAGCTATGGTTATTAAAGATGAAATGTTAAAATAAAAAGAACCTAGTTGGGAAATTCCCAGCTAGGTTTATTTTATTTTTTATACAGTCATATCCTTTAAAGATATACAGACTTTTCCGCCTAAATAAGGGTCTATAGTAACTGGGTTTCCATTACTTAAATAAGTTATAGTACAAGTTACTAGTTCAGCAGTTGTTGGAGAAGCATTACTAACAGTAACAGTTATAGTATCTATTGGAGCAGCTGTTGTAGAGAACAATTTAACACTAGGTTCTAAAGCACTAGTAGAAATTAAGTTTCCAGTTGATTGATCTCTTACTTCTAAAACTATACCATAATCTTTAGATGTTTCAGTACGGTAAGATGGAGCCATTACAAGCTCTTGAGATTGGTTAACCTCATTATTATATCTATCAAAACTTCTTTTATAAGATGCTGTGTTTTCTATAAAGCCTATAGCAAGATTTGGTGAAGCAGAAGTATCTTTTGCAACTTTAGTATTTTGGGAAATTATAAATGTTTTATCAGCAGTTACAGTAGTCGCATCAAAAGTTAGTGTTAATGTTGTTGCAGTTACAGCAGTGTAAGTTAGAGTAATAGGTGTATTTAAATTATCAGAAGGTGCTAACTTTATTGCTTGTAACCAATTTACAACAGTATTATCTTTTCCAGTTAAAGTTATTATATTAGCATTAGCTAAATCTTTATTAGAGTAGAAACTTAAGCTAATAACTGAAGATGAAATGGTTGTGAAATCTATATTGTTTATTTTAACAAACATATATTTTATCCTTTCATAATTTATTCAAATTATTTGATTATATTTTTTAAGTTTATACAATAACTTATGTTAATATTGATATACTTGTTCATAGTTATTTGTAATATAGTTCTAAAATTTTTATATTATTTTTTTAGCTTATATTGAAATAGCTACTTAATAAATATTGTTAAATTAAGTTTCTGTAGATATTGAATATGATTTGTTGTTTAGTAAGATATAAGCTTTATCAATTGTTGACTTAGCTGATTTTGGAATATTTAATAAAGCTTTATTGTTAGTTACATTTAAGGTGTATACTATACTTTTAATAAAATTTTGTATATTTTCAGAAGTACTAGAAGCTAGAAGTTCTAGATTGCTAACGCCACCAGAAATTGAGTTGAAAGTTAAGCTTTGTATATTTTGATAGTTATCTACTGAAGCGTTAGGTGGTAATGTTAAAGAAATATTTGTATTAGTAGAAAAATCTATATTATTAAAATGACCGATTAAAATTATATTAGAATTAGTTTGCGGCAATAGGTCAATTTTAGATGAAGATAAATTTTCTATTTTGCTACTCAGTAGTTCATTACTTTTTAGACAAACTAAATTAATTTTAGAATTATCTAGTGTAGTAATATTTATCTTCAAATAGATATTAGGATTAATATCTATTTGAAGAATTTCATTTTCTAAGAGTTTTCCACTAATAGAAATACTTTTAAGATTTTCAGATGTATTTTTGAGGGTAAATGAGGAGTTGTTTAAATGAATACTTGCATCTAGATGCAATATAGAAGTATTTTCTAATGATATGAGTGTGTCAAACGTTCCAGAGAGGATAACATCAGAATCTGTGACAAGAAGATTCTCTATTACTGAATTTATTCCTACAAGTTTATTAGTTTTAGTGTTTGATAAACTAATATTAGAAGTTGTTGAATTAGTTAATGTGATTTTTAACATGTCTGCTCCTTTATTTAAAGTAAATTTCTATTTCATATATCCCATCAGGTATAGAGTTTTCTGATGAATCTTTTAATGAAATTTCATATATATCTTCAGTATCAGAAGATAGTATTTTTTTTATAGTTGAAAAACTAGATATACCATTATAAACATTCAGAATATAATCACTAGATGAAATAAAGTCCTCATTATACTTAAAACCTTGTAAATTATATTTTCCACCTCTAAGCTCTGTAGGGATTAGAAATTTTAAAAAACTCAGTTGATTTAGGCCATCGCCCATTAAATTTAATTTGGCAAAATATATAAAAACATCTGAATGGTAAACAGCTGAATTTATAAAAAATATTATAGAGTGTAGGATTCTTTCATTGCTTAGTTTTAGTACAAAAGTATTATTAGTAATATTAGGTTTAGTTACAGTAAAAGAATCAGAACTTAGTTTTTTATTGTCTACGTAAACTGTTAAATCAGTTGCTGATAAATCTATATTTTCTGATATAGTAAAACTAATAGAGTTTATCGTCAAATTAAAAATATTTAAAAATTTCAATTCGGTAGTCATAAGTCCTCCTCTATAACTTCAATTCCTTGGAATTTACAATCTATTATATTTATATCAGTATTATCATTAGTATTTATATATAGCATTGGCGCTTGTAGATTTATTAGCGTTACATTATTGCCTTTTGGATCTAAAGGTTCTGATAAATCATCTATTCGTAAGTTTTTTTGAAAGATGGTTGGGGTTATTTTAGTCCCATAAAATTTATTTGTTGTTTCTTT
>JBOFRC010000134.1:0-13457 GCA_051650825.1 Sarcina sp.
TCCATCACTTGCATAAAACTTACTAAAGCTTTCATCTGCTGTTTTTAGTTTCACCATTGCAATTTCAGCATCTATAGCTACACCTATAGTTGATGAATTATTCCCCTTTCCAGCAATCAATGCTGCAACAGCAGTACCATGACCATTTGTATCCTTACTTTTTACTATTTCATAAGGATCTTTTCCTTCACTCTTTGCCTTCAATGCATTATTTATATCTTCATTTGTATATTCAGTTCCAAAAATAACAGTATCATTTGCCTTATTTTCAGTTCCTTGATCCCATATACGAACTATATTGCTAGTATTATCTGCTCTTATAAAATCATTATTTGTAAAATCTATTCCTGTATCAACTATTCCTATCATAGTTCCTCTACCAGTTAAATTTAAATAAGGATTAAAATGAAATGTTATTGCTTGAGAAGCTTCTGCTGGATTTATTGATTCTAAAGTATAAACTCCTCCACTATCAATATAAACAATCTCTTTAAATGCACTTATAAAATTAAATTTATCTTCTTTAGCAGAAACAATCGCATAACTTTCATCAATAATGAACGCTGATGCTATATCATTAACTCCCTCAATTTTTTTAATTAAATCTCCTTCATACTGAACTAAAAAATCGATATATCCCTTTTGCAAATAATATTGCTTACTAGTTGCTAAAGGAATAGTCGCACAAATTTCTTTTAAATTATTATTATCATCAGCTACTTTTTGTTCACGATTTTTACCCATCTCTAAAACTTCACCTTCTTTTAACCCAACCCTTTTAATATTATTATCATTACCCATGATATTAGATAAACTTCCTATTTTCACATTATCAAACTTCTCATTGTAGGGAACTAACCTTGAAAATGTTTCTGCTAAACATAAATAACCATATCCATATGTTCTACTAGGATAAACTCTAGCTTTTCTATTCCTTGTAGCCCCTTTTACTAAATAATACTTTAATTTTTCTCCAAAAAGATATGCATCATTATTTTGAACAATTCCCCACTCTAAAATTAAAGCACAAGCTCCCGCAACTCTAGGCGCCGCAACAGAAGTACCTGTTTGAACATCAAATCCTCCTCCTGCAACCGCTGCAAGAACATTTTCTCCTGGGGCTAATATATCTGGCTTTATGCATTTTTCCTCTCTTGTTGCTCCTCTTCCAGAAAAATAAGAGTAATTATCTGACCCTGTATTGTAACTTCCCACCGCTATCACAGCCTCTACTGTCGCTGGAATCCCAAGAGTATTGTATGGGTCTGGCTCTAAAAATTTAGTATTTTTATTTACCGCTGCCGATATAGGTAACCACATATCCATAATTCCACCATATATCGTTTCATTATTAATGGTTAACGCCCATTGTCCTGCCGCTATAGGCTCACCCTTTCCTCTTATGCTTATTATTATTTCACCTGCTTTATCAAAAGGTTTAGGTCCACTATAATAAATAGCTAAGTCATCTTGACCAATTTTTGCTCTCACTGTGCCTTTTTCAATTTTTATAATTTCTGATTTTTCACCAGTTGGAGCTGTAACTAAAATATTTATATCAGCCAAAATAGGTTTATACAAAAAAATTATTATCTTCTTTTCCCCAGCTGCAACATTTATAAAAATATCCTTATCATCATTAACATCTGCACTATAATGATGCGATGCTCCACCTTCATTTCCTGCTGCAACAACAACTCCAACTCTTTGTATCTGAGAATATTCACTAATATACTTTTCTATAAGAGTAGTACCATTATGAGCTCCATCATTTGAACTTAAACTTATATTTACTATAAGAGGCATTTTAAGTTCATTACTTTTATCTATAAGAAACTTTAATCCTCTCATAACTTGTGTACTAAGCGTAGAATTCAATACACCATCTGAAGTTATTTTTACCATTATTATAGATGCCTCATAAGCTGCCCCATAATAATTTCTATCTTCTCCACCGCCTGCCGCTACTGATGCTACAGCAGTACCATGTCCTATATAATCTTGTGTGGGAACAATAGTTAAAGGATTTTCATTTTTTATTGCCAAATTAATTTGTGTTTCATTATAAACCTTTTTATTATATAAATCATAAATATATTTAACCCTTGTAGTTCCATCCTTATTTCTAAAAGAAGGATGAGTATAATCTATTCCTGTATCAATAAATCCAATTAAAGTTCCTTTGCCAGACAAATTGTAATTTTCCCAAACAGACGGAATACAACTAATAGTATTATTTTGTATTCCACTAGTAGTAAAAACTTTTGGAATTTCTATATACTGTATTCCTTCAAGGTCTAAAACTTTTTCCACATCCTTAACCAAAAAACTGACTATACCAAATCCAAATCCTAAATCTTCAAAAGTCCCGCCTAATGATTTAGTAGATTTTTCGACCTTCTGTGCATTATCTCCAAATAAAATTACGAACTCTATAATATCATTAACACCTTCACTCTTTGAAACATATTCTGCTACATCTTCTAAAAGTTCCTTAGGAATTCCTGTTGAAAAAGTTCTAAAGTCATACGTATCTATAGCTCTCACCTAAATTAAAATTACTTCTTAATATTTAGAATATTCTTCTGATACTCTTTTAGTTAATTAACTACCGAGTCTATCTAAACTTTTTTTAAATTAATCATCCTCATTTCATCTATAACTACCATTACTGCTTATTTTAGTTGAATTATATTATTATCTATGTTAATTTATATAAGTATCTTTAAAACACATAAACTATAAAGATAGATTTTAAGTTGCTAATAGCTATTTTAATTCTTATCAAATTTATAATTTATTTTTAAAGATTATTTTTATCTGCTAACTAATATTTAAAAAACTTACTTATATAAGTTAGAGTCTAAATATTAGCACTTATATAGCTGTGACCTAACAATTTATAGTTACATTTATCCACAGATGAAAATAAAAAAAGTTATCCACAGGCAAAAAAATAATTTTTGCCTGTGGATAACTTTTTATTGTTATAATATTAAATAATAAAAAAATCTAAAGATGAAGGTATAAAATTATGAACACAAAAATTTTTTACTATACTTCAACGGGAAATTCTCTCTATGTAGGCAAAAGATTATTAGATAGTATTAGCGAAAGTGAACTAATATCAATGACATTATCACTCAAAAAAAATGAATTTAAATATGCTTGTGATACTGCTATTTTTGTCTATCCAATTCATTGTTTTTCACTTCCAATTATAGTAGCTGATTTTATAAAGAAACTAGAACTTACTAATTGTAATTACATTTATAGCGTTGCTATAAGTGGTGGTGATAATGGAAAACTTAGTGCTGAGCAATTAAATAGAATGCTCTCTAAATTTGGAGGCGTTAAAAACTTTGCAGCAATTAAATACGAATCAAATTATATAAAATCAGAAACTTTAAATATCTCTAAAGTTAATATCTATGATGTTATTAATGAGCCTCTTATAAACAATGTCATAGAAGAAATCAAAAATAAAACTGAAAGACATATAAAATCTAGTATAAGACCTTATAGTAATTTAGTTTGGAGAAAATTTTTTAAAGGTAAGGATAATAAATTTACAGTTAACGATGATTGCGTAGGTTGTAGAATTTGCGAAAGAGTTTGCCCAGTAGATAATATACTATTAAAAAATAATAAACCAGTTTGGACTATGAACTGTGTTGATTGTATGGGTTGTATAAATCTTTGTCCTAAAAATGCTATAAATTTAAATAGAAAGACTATAAAAAAACACAGATATAAAAATAAAAATATTAATATTAATGAATTATTCATTAAATAACATGAAATAAAGAGCACCTAGAAAAAAGTTTCTAGGTGCTCTTATATTATTTAATTTTTAATTCAAATTCAATTCTATATAAAGTAGCTAATGGTTTTAATTCTTTTATATTAGCAGTTTCTGTTCTAAGACTTCCACCATTACTTATAAGAAGAACTTTAACATTATCAAGCTTCTTAATTTGTCTAACAACTCTTTTCCCTTTAAATTCAACTAATGCGATTGTATTATTTTGAACCTCATTAATTTTATATCCAAGAGCAAGATCTCCTTTATGAATTCTAAATCCAGCCATTTCATTATCTTCTATTTCAATATAAAAAACTTTATCTGATGCATGACCATCAATTTTATTAGAACTCATAGGAATTTGTTTTGAACCTAAAACTTTGTTTAAATCATAGTTATATATAGGAACATTCTTTAGGTTTGATCCAAAAGCCTGACTCCACATTTCATTAACTTCTGAATCTTTTTTCTTACTGTTAACATTACTAGTATCAACATAAGTATCTCTTTTAGGTTCTTCTTTTTTAGCAAGCTCCTCATTAGAAACAAGCATACTAGATTCACTAAAATCAACACCTAGAGCCTTTCCTATCTTTGATATTAACGCTTCATTTATGATTTTTCTTCCAAGTTCAACATCGTTTATGAATTTCTCATTAACTCCAATTTTTTTACCAAGAGCTTTTTGAGACATTCCCTTAGAAGTTCTAGCCTTTAATATCTGATCTCCCACTCTATTCTTGTTCATGTAGTGCTACACTTCCTTTATTTGTTTTGTGCCACTCTCTTTCTTCCATTAGATGCTCAGTTAAATAATCAAACTCCCAATCAATAGAAGTAGGTGTAACTGTTGCAATGATAGGTTTTTTCTTTAAAACTCTCTTACTAATTTGCATAACCATATCTAATTGCATACCAGATAAGTTATTTAAAATAAGGAATTTATCAGTTCCAATCTCTTTTTCTGATGCTACTTTTTCTGTAGAACCATCTATGATATCTCTAACCTTCATTTTTGTCATATCATCAGTTATTCTAACTAACTTAACTTTTGACTGTTGAAGTTTCATCATCTCCACAACATCTAATCCATAGACTAGCATACATTTTGCTTCACCTGACATCATTTGTTCCTCCCTTTTCTAAAAAGTTTACTAAAACAAACTTTGTCTTGGTTGCATTTTTTCAACTTCTGGAATACCATCAGCATTCTCAACTGTTACTTCAGCCATAACTTGTTCTTCGTTTGGTCTATCTTCTCTATTTCTTGGAACAGATACGATTTCTTTAGCAACATCTAAACCTTCTATGATTTTACCAAAACCAGCATAATCTCCATCAAGGTGTGGTGCATCTGCAACCATTACGAAGAATTGGCTTCCACCTGAATCTCTTTGGAATGATCTAGCCATTGATAACACACCTTCTGTATGTTTTAATGTGTTTTGTTTAAAACCGTTCCCTGTAAATTCACCTTTGATTTGGTATCCTGGGCCACCCATTCCTGATCCTTCAGGACATCCTCCTTGAATCATAAATCCAGGAATAACTCTGTGGAATATCTTCCCGTTGTAGAATCCTGCCTTAACTAAACTAACAAAGTTAGCAACTGTGTTAGGAGCCATTTCTGGATATAACTCAGCCTTCATAACTTTACCATTATTCATTTTTATTGTAACTATTGGGTTCATAATAAAATTCTCCTTTCATCCTAACTAATAACAATAATATGCCATTAGTATGTTCATTAAGCTTATTATATATTATTTTGTTAATATTGTTAATTATATTCTAACTTATCTCTATAAAGAGATTTATATTTTTCTCATTTGAGATTAATATAATCTACTAATCCTTAATTAATTCCTCATTTTAAAATATTTTTTGCTAAAGAAAAATATTTTAAAACTATTTATCAATAATCATAAAAATAATCTAAATAATAAATGACTTAAAATAAGTAATTTAAATGCTTTAATAGATGAAAATAGATTTTTAAAAAGAGACTAATAAATACTTGTATTTAAACATATTTTTAAATTATACTATAAATAAATTGCTTTAATTTACCAATTTTAAAATTAAATAAAACAATACTTATTCTAATAATAAAATTCTCATTTGAAAAATAACTAATTAAAAAAATTTGATTTAAATACTATCAATTGAGTATTTTATCTAAGGTGTAATTTTTAGTCATAGTGCTATAATTATATCGATTTCAATCAACAAGTAAATATTAGAAAGGAATGATTTTTATGGATTTACAAAAAAATTTACCAGAAATCTTTAATGATTTTGGAGAAGCAAGGAGAAATGCATTTGTTAAGGCAAAAGAATTAAAGGATCAGGATATTCCTTTAATTGGAGTTTTTTGTACTTACTTTCCTCAGGAATTAGCATTAGCAATGGGAGCGTCTACTGTTTCTCTTTGTGCAAGTTCTGATGAAACTATAGCAGATGCAGAACAAGACTTGCCAAGAAATTTATGTCCATTAATTAAATCCAGTTATGGATTTGGAAAAACTGATAAATGCCCATTTTTCTATTTTTCAGACTTGGTAATAGGCGAAACTACATGTGATGGTAAGAAAAAAATGTACGAATATCTAGGAAAATTCAAACCAGTTCATGTAATGCAAATGCCTAATACACAAAATGAAGATGGTCTTCATTTATGGAAAAAAGAAATCATCAAAACTAAAGAAGTTTTGGAAAAAACTTTTAATGTAGAAATAACTGATGATTCTATAAAAAAAGCTATAAAAATAAAAAATGATGAAAGAAAGGCATTAAAACAATTCTATGAACTTGGAAAGCTTGACCCTGTTCCATTAACAGGACAAGACATATTCAAGGTACTAAATGGTACTACTTTTAGCTTTCATAGAGAAGAAATTCCAAATCAAATGGATGAGCTAATAAAAAAAATAATGTTAGAATACGAGAAAGAAAAAAAATATCCTAAAAAACCTCGTATTTTAATTACAGGATGCCCTATTGGTGGTGCAACAGAAAAAGTTATAAAAGCCATTGAAGATAATGGTGCTTATGTTGTAGCCTTTGAAAATTGTTCAGGTGCGAAAGCAGTTGATTTACTTGTTGATGAGCAGAATCAGGACGTATATGAGGCAATTGCCGAGAAATACCTTGCAATTGGATGTTCTTGTATGAGTCCTAATCCAAATAGAATAAAATTATTAGACAAAATGATAGACGAATATAAAGTTGATGCTGTTGTAGATTTAATACTTACAGCTTGCCATACTTATAGCGTTGAAAGTCTATCAATCAAAGAATTTGTTAATACAGAAAAAAATATCCCTTACATGAATGTTGAAACTGACTTTTCAACTAATGATATAGGACAACTAAACACAAGAATGGCAGCATTTATAGAAATGTTGTAATAGGTGTTATATGTATAGTTTAGGAATAGACTCAGGATCAACTACAACAAAAGGTATATTATTTGATGGCGAAAAGATAGTTAAGAAATTAATCATAAAAACTTCAGCAAAACCTAAAGAAACAATATATAAAGTTTATAATGAACTTTATGACAAAGATAACGTTGCATATGTAATAACAACAGGATACGGTAGAGCTCTTCTGCAAGAAGCTGATAAGAATATAACAGAAATAACCTGTCATGCTCAGGGAGCTGCTTTTTTAAATCCTAACACAAGAGTTGTTATAGATATAGGTGGACAAGACTCTAAAGTTATTCTCTTAGATAAATACTTGAACGTAACAGATTTTCTAATGAATGATAAATGTGCAGCTGGAACCGGACGCTTTGTAGATGTTATGATGCGGATTCTTGAAGAAGATATCAAAAATTTAGACTCATTTATAGCAAATGCAACACCTGTTGAAATTTCTAGTATGTGTACAGTTTTTGCTGAAAGTGAAATTATAAGTTTACTAGCTAAAGATGTTAGTAGAGAGGATATTGCACTTGGAGTAATACACTCTATCTGCAAAAGAACTTCTAACTTTGCTAAAAGACTAAATCTTGAAAATGATATATTTTTTACAGGTGGATTATCTAATTCAAACCTTTTTAAAACTATCTTAGCAAGCTATCTTGATAAACATGTTATAACAGATGAACTAAGCCAATTTGCTGGTGCACTTGGCGCTGCTGTAATAGGTTTTAAAAAAATAAAATAATTACAAAAGCTCTCCCTAAAATAGTTTATCTTTTATATAAAAAAGTAGCTACTAAAATTTTAGTTAGCTACTTTTTCTATTTAAATATACTTTTTTCCTATTCTATAAGCGAAACTTTATTATTACTAAAAAGTTGTTCCCATTACAACTCTTGAATAATCACTCTTATTTGATAAATTTTTAACATTTATTTTGTCAATAATTTGCTTTCTCCCTTTTCTGTAAATTAAATCACTAAATAAACTTGTTAAAAAAGTTGTTGATACTTTATTTATTCCTTCAAAGTTTAAATTAATTCCATTTTCTATGTTACTATCCATTACACTTCTTAAAACAATAGCATCTTCAGCTCTTAAATTTTCCCCTAAATATTCTTTTACTCTTATTTCCATAACAAATTCCTCCTATCACTTTTTGTTTCTATCTAAATTTTCTGAAAATTCTTACTTTATGATATTATAATAACATGATGTATAAAGTTTGTCAAATTTTTAACATACTTTTTTTTAAAAAAACTAAATCAATAAGATTTAGCTTTTATTACCTAATAGATATAGCCATTTTTGAACTATATGCTGGTACAAAACCAGAGAATTCTTTAAGGCAAATTAATTTTAGCTTTAATATTATTTCAATAATTCATAGCTTAAATCTATAAGCTCTTGCTTTCCTGAAGAGTTATAGATTTTTACACTTCCCTTTTCTTTGCTTGGTGTTAATAATGCTTTTTCTGAAAGTCTTCTTTGCATCTCTCTTGATGTTCCTAAGCTTCCGTCTATTATATCCACATCATCCGGTAAAACTTTAGCTAATGTCTCCTGTATAAAAGGATAGTGAGTACATCCTAAAACTACAGTTGCTATATTATCTTGCTCTAAAGGCTTAAACTTTTCTTTTAGATAATCCTCACATTCTTTAGTATTCATATGTCCTGCTTCAATTATTTCCATAAGTCCTGCACAAGGCATAGGAATTATATCCTCTTTTTTAGTTCCTCCAAGTCTTTCTAAAAGTCTTGTAAACTTTCCTTCTGCAAGCGTCATTGGAGTTGCCATAATAACAATTTTACCATCTTTTTCTGATTTAACAGCTGGTTTTAAAGCTGGTTCTATTCCTACTATAGGTAAATCCTCATATTTTTTTCTAAGAGCTGCAACAGCGGCTGATGTGGCTGTATTACAAGCCACAACTATTCCCTTAACACCTTTATCTAAAAGGAATTCTACTACCTCAAATGATAAATCTCTTACTTCTTCTACAGTCTTCGTTCCATAAGGCGCATTTTTAGAATCTCCAACATATATATAATTTTCATATGGCATAATTTCAAGAGCTCTTTTTAAAACACTTATTCCTCCTACTCCTGAATCAAAAAAACCAATTGGACTACTTGCATCAATCTTCTTATCGTTCATTTTCCTTACTCCCTGTTTCTTCCTAATATAATAATAACTATTCTAATAGTTATATATATTTTTCAAAGTTTTCTTATAATACTATCGCTTAAATATAATAATAACTATTAAATTAAAATTATGTTGATATTTAAAGTTTTTTACTGCTAAAATTGACATCCTATTCGATTGACTATGATATTCACATATGATAAAATTCTTCTAATACGAATTTTTGTAATTAAAAGGAAATTATTATTCGCCAAATAAAAGAAAGGATGTGACTAAAGATATTGCTAGCATATTTTAATGAAGATACGCCTATATCTTTTTATTAATATTATTATAGCACTATCTAAATTATTATGAGAACAGATTTAATTTATACAATTCCTAAGGAAAAACATAATGAATCAGATCTTAAAGAAATATTCAATATACACCCTGAGATAAAATTCATCTCATTAGTAGGTGTTGACCTTGCAGGGAATGATACAGATGAGAAAATCCCTTTAAATGTATTCCTAGATTCAATAGATGAATTTTTATTTGGAACAGCAGTTCAAACAGATGGTTCTTCAGTTGTGTTACCAGGAATAGCTACATTAAACAACGCTAAAGTTGATATGGTTGCTGATATAAATGTTAATTGGTTCGTTGATTATAACTACGATCTATTAGATCCTATAAATCAAAAACCTATAGGTACTGTAAGAATACCTTGTTTCCTTATTCATGATGGCAAAGCTGTAGATTCTAGAAAAATTCTTAGAAACTCTATGGATTTCCTTGAAGAAGAATTAACTAACATTTTATATGAAAATCCTGAGTTATTAGAAGAATACAATGCTGTCCCTACAGATATTGAAAAAATTCTTTTAACATCAGCTACTGAATTAGAATTTTGGGTTAAAACTCCTAATGATAAAGCACATATAGAGGAACTTACAACATCAGAGGTTCTACAAGAACAATACTGGACAAGAACAAAAGGTGCCGTAAGATCAGCAATGGAAGAATCACTTATTCTTATGGAACTTTATGGTTTTGAGCCTGAAATGGGTCACAAAGAAGTTGGTGGAGTTAAAGCTACGCTTACTTCAGATGGACAATATGATCACATCATGGAACAACTTGAAATAGACTGGAAATACTCAAATGCACTTCAAGCAGCGGATAATGAATTATTTATAAGAACTCTTATAAAAGAGACTTTTAGAAAACATGGTTTAGAAGTTACATTCCTTGCGAAACCAATAGCTGGAGTTGCAGGGACTGGTGAACATACTCATCTAGGTCTTGCATTAAAATTAAAAAGTGGAAAAATAATTAACTTATTCCATACAACAGATAAAAATCATTTCCTTAGCAAAATAGGATATGGTTCATTAATGGGTATCCTTAGACATTATGAAGTTATGAATCCATTTATTTCATCAACAACTGATTCACTAAAAAGATTAAGTCCTGGATTCGAAGCTCCTGTTTGTATAGTTACATCACTTGGTCAAAGTCCTGACAACCCATCAAGAAATAGAACAATTCTTGTTGGATTAATCAGAGACCCTCAAAGTCCTCTTGCAACAAGGTTCGAACTTAGATCACCTAATCCATTTACAAACACATACTTATGTATCGCAACAAGTTACCTTTGTATGTTTGATGGAATTAAATTCGCAACAAGAAAAGATGTTTCTAAAGATTTATTACTTAAAGAGATTTCTAAAAAACCTGAAGATGATGCTATATATCTTGAAAAAGGAAGAGCATATAGAAGTGAAGAAGATATTTATGAATACTTCACACCAGAAGATAGAGATAAATACTTTGGAATAGCACCTGCTACAGTGTATGAAGTTGTTAAAATTTTAGATGAAAAATCTGCTATAGAAGTACTAAAGGTTGGAAATATTTTAGACGATAAATTAATAAACAGTTTCAAGACATCAGTAATCAAGAGATGGTCTACAGAAATAGCACACAGAACTATTCCTAAATATACAAGACATATTAGAGGATTTAAGCAATTACACTGTGCTGAGAAAGCCCTTGATCTAGACGTTTCTCATTGGGAAATTGTTAATAATTTAAGATTAAAAATCATGAAAGACAGCCATAGTACTAAAAGTTTATTTACTAGATTAAAGTTAGCAATTGAAGCTAATGACCTTGAATTACTTTCAGAACTTCAAAAAGAACTTCGAGATGATATGAAGCTTCTTAGAGAAACTTACAGTAACTATGCAAGGAACTTACTAGATATCTAAAATTAGAATTACGAGGTGCCTTAGACATGAAGCTTGTTCCAATCGATAGTGTAAAGCCCAATAGTGAACTAGCTAAGCCGCTTTACGATAACGAAAATAGAGTTCTTCTAAGAGAAGGAGCAATTTTAACAGAAACTACACTTGCTAAAATAAAAAGTTTAAATATCTATTCATTGCATGTAGTAGAAGAAGAAACTAGAGAATACAAAAATATTATCTCATCAGAACTTCGAAAAAAATCTTTTGAAGCGGTTTCTGATATTTTTGAAATCTCAAAAGAATTAAAAGATACTAATTCTGATGATTTACAAACGAAAAAAGATGATTGCTTAAATGCTATAAGAAATTTATCTGAAGATATTTGTCAAAATATCCTTTTAAATACTGACTCTACACCACGCCTTGTGGATGTAAAGAATATGGGGGCACAAAATTCTATATACTCTGAAGATTATTTAAAAGATATCAGAAATTTATCTGAAGATATTTGTCATTCCATCTTAATTAGCAAAGATGTTTCTTTTGGACTTAAAAATATGCAAAACATGGATACTTATACATATCAGCATTGTGTTAATGTTGCTACATTCGCTGTTGTAATAGGAATAGGACTATCTCTTCCTAAACAAAAACTTGTAGAACTCTGTATTGGTGGATTACTTCATGATATAGGTAAAGTATTTATTGGCGACTCTATTATTCAAAAACCAAGTAAACTTACAGATGAAGAATTTAAAATAATTCAAACTCATCCACAGCTTGGCTATGATTATATAAAAAATATGTCTCTATTAACTACAGGTTCTAAAATGATAGTATTACAGCATCATGAAAAAGTTGACGGAACTGGATACCCAAATTCACTTGTAAATAAAGATATCCATTTCCTAGCTAAAATAGTTGCTATTGCAGATGTCTATGATGCACTAACATCAGACAGACCATACAAAGATGCAATGCCACCTAACGATGCTTTTGAATTTATTTTATCAAAAGCTGATTCTATGTTTGACTTTCAGTTAACTAGAGTATTCTCTAGAATAATTATCCCTTATCCGAAGGGTAGCTTAGTTAGACTTAGCAACGGTGATTTAGCAATAGTAAAAAAAACGCATCCTTTGTATCCATTAAGACCTATTGTAAAAATAATAGAGAGTTCAGATGAAACAAAAATAAACACTTCAATAGATTTATCACAAGCTCTATCTTTAGTGCTTAAATCTATTGAACATACAATATAAAAAAACTACTATCTCAAACCTCGAGATAGTAGTTTTTTTGACTAACTTTTTGTTTTTTAATATCAATTTAATATATATGACTTATGCAGTATAAAGGCTCTTTCTATCTAGAATCTCACAAGAGTAATACTGACTACCCATGAACGGATTATTTAAAGCTAATTTTTGAGCATCTTCATATGAGCTAGCTTCTATAATTAAAGACCCGCATCTTTGTTTATATGTTCCACCCCATAAAAGGTACTTTGAAGAGTCTAAATCTAAATAGGCATTTTTATGTTCTTTTCTATACTTTTTCATACCTTCATCTACTCTATAATTAATCTTTAAAATACAATTCGTTCTCATAACCATCCTCCTGTTAACCTTAACTTACTTATATACCCCATATATATTATGTAAAATATTAATTTATACCATTTTTTCACAAAGAACATTTGTTCTATACTTATAATATCGAACAAATGTTCTTATGTCAACAAAATATATTAAATTAATACATATTACTACATTTAAAGCCACTCCTTACAATGAATTATTTCTTAATATATCTATCATCTGTAAATAAAGTATC
>JBOFRC010000135.1:0-8285 GCA_051650825.1 Sarcina sp.
TTAAGGAGGAGTATTCATGGAAGCAAAATTAGAAGAGTGGCATTATTATATAAATAAAAATTTAAATACAGAACTAAATATTGAAGATGATATCTTAAGAGTAACACTTACTAATCAAGGAAATAGTAAAATATCGGAATTTTTTACTTTTGCAAACAAAAAGAAATTAGTAGAATTTTTAAAAGAAGTTATTCTGCCATCTGTGACAATTTCAAGTTTTTATAGCAAGCAGAGTGTTTCTATTTATCTTAGAACACATGATGATGTGTTACAAGTTATAGATAGATGTACAGATTTTTTTAATCAAAAAATTGCTAAGGCTTATATAGATGTATATAATGAATTAGATATATTGGAAAAAAAAGAAACTATAGCATATGAAGATATAGAGAAATGCATACATTTTTTTGAAAAAAATTTTGATGTCTATAATGATGTCTATATATCATTAGATTATGGTGAAGGTGTAAAAGAT
Source organism: Sarcina sp. (assembly GCA_051650825.1). Taxonomy (GTDB): domain Bacteria; phylum Bacillota; class Clostridia; order Clostridiales; family Clostridiaceae; genus Sarcina. Next base: position 476 of record JBOFRC010000135.1, read on the forward strand.
TATTTGAAAAAATTTATAAAAGAATATAAAGAAAATGAGGGTATAGAAATTTTAGAAAAGCAATTAAAGGTAAAGGGAATATCACTTGGAGAACTAAATAATGTATTAGAAGATGTAATTAAATATACAGAACAAATAAGAGTGAAAATTTTAGATAACTTACCTAAATAGAGCATAGGCTATTCGAAGCCTATGCTTATTTTTATTTTATTAGTATAGAATCTATTTTTTTATTATTCTTATCAATTAATACTGCATTTAATTCTTCAGTAGTTTTAGGAAAGATACAAATTATATAATTTGTATCTTGAATAGGAATTGCATAATTAAATAAATACTTTAGAGGTTTGTTTTTAGAATCTTGAAAGATTATAGGCAAATAAAAAGAATCTTTAAAATTTTGATATTCTAATGTAAGATAATTAAAAGAATTTGTTTTTACAAAATCTTTTAATTTAATTTCCATGTTTTGTTTTTGTGGATTTGAGTTATCTATATTAAAACTTTTATTTAATTTATTTTTGGTGTAATTGTTATTAGTAGCTAATGTAAAATTAGTTTTGAAATTCGGATTTACTGTTACAGGATAATAAGGAGATATACTTAAGTTATCAACTGTAATTTCTAAATTAAGTGTGGATTGATTTACTAATTGAGGGTCTAATTTATATACTAAAGTGTATTCTGTTACATTGAAGTTTTCTGGGATATTTGTAGTATTAAATTTAAGTTTTTTTAGTAATGTTTTATTGATAATTGCCGGTGAATCGACTACTAATAAAGGTATAAGTGAATTATTGATTTTTAAACTTATGTTAGGAACAGCTATATTATTCATTAATGATGTTGTAGCACTATTTGAAATTTTAAATTCTTGTGTTAAAAAATCATCTGTTGATAATCCCCAATTATACAGAGTTTCAAACATTGAAATATATTCATTAAATTTTGAGTCTACATTAATATTTTCAAGCTTTTTGTTGCTAAAAATATTAATAAGAGTACTATTCATATTTTTTTCAAATTCCGAGGACGTTTCAAAATTTTTAAGATTCTCTTTAAACTTTTCCACATGAGCAAGATAATCTTTTTTTGAAGCAACTTTAAAGTCTTCACTATTAAAGTTTTGACTCAATGAAATACCTAAAAATAATAGTTCTCCATCAATCAACGCATCTTCTACAATGATTTTATAAGATTTTTTATTATCATAAATTTTGTTTATATTAATTAAATTTTCATGTGGAATATCTTTAAGATTAAGAGACATTTCTATATTTGATTTATTATTTATATTAATAAGATTTTTTTTATTATTATTAACTCTAGTAGAGTTTACAATAAATATGCTAAAAATTATTGTGAAACCTATAAAAATGGTTCCTATAACAATTTTTTTTCGCTTTTTTTTCATTTCCAAATCGCCACATCCTTTGATAAATATTTCCTTTTTAGGATATTATAACAAAATAGGATGTTTAATTAATTAAGTAACTATTAATAATTAAAAAACTAGCTCAGTTATGAGCCAGTTCATAGTTATTTGCATTTATTTGGTTTAGAATAATTTGGTGGGTAGTTAGGTGTACATGGTGCTGGTCTAGGTGTTTTAGGTGCAATACAAGATTCACAATCATTATCGTCTATATCTATTGTTCTTTCATTTCCAGCAGCATCTTTTGATACTATTATTTTATAATCAGAATCATCACATCTATTTAATTCAAATTGATAGAAACCATTACAATCTGTTATTGTATGACTAACACCAATAAAATCTTGTTTTCCACAATAATTTATCACTTTTAAAAGTTTAACTAATACTCCTGATACAGGTATGTTTTCACAATCTTTAACTTGTCCCCATACTCTAACACTTCGTTTTCTATTAACCTTAAGGTCTACTCTAACTTCGCAGTCTTTAGGACTTATATGCAAGTCAGTACTATTTCCTTGGATATATTCACAATAGTTTTGTGTTGGATTATAGTTATCGTTACAGCCACAATCTAATTGGTTAAAATTCATAATATAATCTCCTTTCAAAATATAAAGTTTTATTCATTTAATAATAATATATGTAGAAATCTTTATATTGGTATTAATTATTTTTATATTTTTTTCATAGAATAAAATATAAAATATTATGTTTAAGAGGTATATGATGGAGAAAGAAAGTATAATTTTAATACAAGAAATTTCAAATGAAGATGTAGAGCTTGGAGGGATTATTTGTTTTAAAAATAAAATATTAAATAATACAGATAAAGTTATTAAAAATATTATTTTTGAAAATATAAGCACTATAGCTTTGGATAAGGTTTATTATGAATTTAAAAAAAGTAATGATGAAATATCTATTGAAGCACATGAAGGTAATGTTGAAATAGATTATTTGAATCCTGGAGATGAATTAGAAATTTATATAGCAGCTACAGTATCTAGACATGATAATAAAAAAAACTTTCTTACGTTTTCAAGATTGAAATATAATATTTTAAATGGAGATATTAATTTATTAGAGAGTAATAGAAATATTGTAAATATTACAAAAGATAATGAGTCAGAAAAAACAATTTTTATTAGTACAGATAAATCAACTGTTGAGCTTTTTGATACCATCTTACTTGATATAAATATTATAAATAAAAAAAATAAAATTTTGCAATATGCGCAAATAGAAAATTTAATTCCATTTGGAACTGAATTAGTTAAAAATTCTTTGAAAATAAATAGTAATTCAATTGATATAGATGATGATATTAATGTTATTAAACTTGGAACATTGAATGAGCTACAAAGAATTAATATAAAACTAACTTTGAAGGTGAAAACAGAAGTAGCAAATTTAATAGAACACAAAATTAATTTATCATATGTTGAAATTTTAGGAGAAAAAACCAATAAAATACTTTTAGAATCAAATATTATATCTATTAATATCTTAAGAGCTGATATTGAGGTTTTGCAAGAAGACATCAAAAAAACTACATATATGGTAAATGAAAAAATTGTATTTAAAATGAAAATAAAAAATATAGGAACTGTAGATTTAAAGAATATAAAAATAATTTGTACTGATAGTAAAAATTTTATTATAGATAGTGTTATTAATAATATAGAAAGTATAAGTAATTACAATATAGAAAGTCGATCTGATGGAATAATTATAAATAATCTTAAATGTGGTCAAGAGATAGATTTTAGATATTTAAGTTATTTTAATAAAATGGGTACTTATAAGAAGGAAGATATTAAAATAAAATTTTGTTATTTTGATATTAATAACTTTGTTAAAGAAAAAGAATTATTATTAGAAAATAGCACTATCTTAAAAATACAAAGTGGAAAATTAAATATAAATGAGTATATGATAGAGAAAAATAATTTATTTTTAGGTGAAAGTACAAAATTAAAAATATCAATGATGAATGATGGAAATATCAAGCTTGAAAACATACATTTAAAATTAAATTTACAAAAAGGCTTGAAAATAATAAAAGATTCTATAAGAATTAATGGGTCAAGAGAATCAATAAATAATTCAAGTCTTTATATAGGTACTCTTGATATAAAAGAAGTTAAAACATTGATATGTGATGTACAGGCTTTTGATATTTTTAATTCTGAATTTACTAAAAGTATATCAATAGTTAAATATGAATATATCATTGATAATAGAGCTTGTTCTGATATAGTAAGTATAGCATTAAATAATGTTTTTATTAGTGGAACTAAGTTTGATGTGGAATTTGCAAATAATACGAGTAATAAGGTATTAGGCATAAATGATAGTTTAGAAGAATGTGTGAGAATTAAAAATAGAGGGAATATTTTAGCAAAAAATATTTATATAAAAGAACAAAAAAATGATTTTATACAGTTAGATAGAAATAGTATAAAAATAAATGATGAAAAATATATAGATAATGACTTTACTGATTCAATTTTTTTGAAAAATTTAGAACCCAATAAATCAATAGATTTGAAATACACAATTAATATAAAAAAAATACTTCCTGATACAGATATGTTAGGATATAACTTGCTCATGGAATATCAAAATATAATAAATGATGTTGAACAATTAGCTTTAAATAAAATAGAACTTGAAAGAACTGGTCTAAAAATAAGAGATGCTATTATTAAATTTGAAAGTAAAACCCTCAGTAAAACAATCGCTAAAGTAGGCGATGAAGTAAGAGTTGATTTGAAAATAACGAATATAGGTAATGAAAAAGCTTTAGAGACTAGGTTAATAGAGGAATTGCCAAATGCAGCTAAAATTTATGGTGTAGATATAAATGGAACTGAAAAAAACAATCTAGAAAATGTTATTGAAATAGGTATTATTGAACCAAAAGAGGAAGTTTATATTAAATATAGATTTAATGTGTGTAATACTTTTCAAAAATATGAGTTTGTTAAATCTAATATTTATTATAAAACTATGAGTAATGGTAGTTTTGGTTTTAAAGATAAAGAAGATGAAAGTGAAAAATTAAAATTAGAAAAATATATTGTTGATTTGGATATTAAAGTGAAAAAAGCAGAGAATAATTTATTAAATGGAGAAGAAACATATTATATTTTAGTAAGAAATTTAGGTGAAACAGATATTAAAAACATTAATCTAGAGTTAAATGTTAATACGCAAATGGAATATAAAATATTAGAGAAGTTTAATGAATTTGAGGATTTTGCTATATTGAAGCAAAACGCTGAGTTTGAAGTAATGTATAAAATTAAATTTAAAGCAAATAGAAATTTTAAAGAAGTTCAGTTAGAAATAGTGGCTACTGGATCATATATCTATAAAAATTTAGAAGATAAATTTATTATAAAGAAAAAGAGTGATATTTTTATAGTAGATATAAATAAAATTAATGTAACAAAAGAAGCTCTAGGAGAGCTTTATCTTAAAGGTGAAAATTTAGAATATATTTTAAAAATAGATAATGAAGGAAATAATCTAGCAAAAAGAATTATATTTGAAGATACCATTTTTGGATATGATATAGTGGAAGAAAGTCTTAGTATTAATGGTAGAAGTGCTGATTACACAATTTTAAAATCAGTAGTTATAGATGAAATGCTGCCTTTAGAATCTATTTTTATTAGATTTTCTGTAAGAACAGATACATTAGAGGAGAATATTTTAAAAAGTAAAGCTAAGGTATTATGTGACTTTTGTAATAGTGATGGATATGATGAATATAGCGAAATATTTGAGGATTTTAATATATATTTAAAAGTAATAAATGTAGAGATTTCAAATGAAGTTAGCAATGAAAAATTACTTTATAAAGAAATATTTTATGATAATACTTTGATTCAAAATATTGGAGAGATTGATTTATATGATATAGAAATAGATGATTTTATTAGCGATGATTTAAAAGTATTAGAATATAATGTTTATTTAGGCGGTCAAAGATTAAATAACTTTTTTAAAAATCAAAAAATTTATATTCCTCAATTGCAATGTAAAGAAATTTGTGAAATAAAACGAAAAGTTCAGTATATAGGTTTATATAGTAATGATAATATAGAAGTATTTATATTGATGAATGCAAAATATATTGATAAGAAAAGTAGACAAAAGAATGTAAAATTAATTGGGAGTAAAAATGTTTTAGAAGGAGTAGTAAATGTATCGAAAAAATTTAAAGTTGAAAATAATATTGCTATAACATCAGAAGCTTTAAAAGAAATAAACAATATAAATATTAAAACTAAAGTCTTATCAGCCTATATTATAGATTCGTTTATATCCTCATCTGCAGAAGGGGAAAAATTTACTGGGAAAAAATTGATTGTAAGAGGTATTATAGATATTGAAATAGAATATATTGCAGCTAATTTAGTTGAAAATATACATTTTCAAAAAGAAATTAAAAGATTTTCAACATATATAAATTTGCCTATTGAATTTGAAGTTGATGATGTAGATATTCGTGTTGAAGCAAATAATATAGAATTTGAAAAAATATCGGATAAGTTAATATGGAATGAAGTAATATTATATTTTAATATTATGGCCTAGATTTTTTTGATTTAAAAAGTTGAAAATTTAAAGTTATTACATTTATAGAAATAGTTTGTCATTAAAATATTGAAATTAGAAGGTATATTCAAAAAATATACCTTCTCTATATTGTATTAGCAGCTTTATTTCTCAAAAATAAAGATAGATTTAAAATTATAATTTATTGGATTGAAATATGTTTAATATAAGATTAAATTTTTGATAATATATTTATATAAAATTATAATTCATAATTAAAAAGATTTACACTTCAAACAATATTGAAAAAATATTAAATATAACAAATTCTTATTACAATAAATATGTTGTATAATCAAACTATAAAGTTACAAAAACAAAAATATATGGGGTGGTATAATTGAAAAAAATAAAATTAGGTACAAGTGATATAGAAACTTCTCAAATTGGACTAGGGTGTATGAGATTAGCAAATCTTGAAGAAGGAAAAGTAAGCAAATTAATAAATACAGCTATAGAATATGGAGTAAACTTTTTTGATCATGCAGATATTTATGGGGCTGGAAAATCAGAAGAAATTTTTTCAAAAGCTATTAAAATGAATGATGATTTAAGGGAAAAAATTATACTACAAAGTAAATGTGGTATAGTTCCGGGGATAATGTATGATTCTTCTAAAAATCATATATTAAAATCTGTTGATAATATTTTAAAAAGATTGAATACGAGTTATATAGATACATTACTAATTCATAGACCTGATATATTAGTAGAACCAGAAGAGGTTGCAGAAACATTTAAAATTTTAAAGGAAACTGGAAAAGTTAAGTATTTTGGAGTTAGTAATCACACTCCTTTACAAATAGAATTATTAAATAAATATTTAGAGGAATCATTAATTATAAATCAACTACAATTTGGTATAATGCATACAGGAATGTTGGATTTTGGTGTTAATGTAAATATGAAAAATGAAGCTGCTATAAATAGAGATGGAGAAGTTTTAAATTATTGTAGATTAAAAGATATAACTATTCAAGCATGGTCTCCATATCAATATGGCTTTTTTGATGGATGTTTTATAGATCATGAAAATTTTGAAGAGTTAAATAACTTACTAAATAATTTAGCTGAAAAATACGCTGTAACAAAGACTTCTATAGCAACAGCTTTTATATCAAGACATCCTGCTAAAATTCAAACTATTGCAGGGACAACAAATGAAAAAAGACTTTTAGAAATTATAAAAGCTGATGAGTTTATTTTAACAAGAGAGGATTGGTATAAAATTTATAAAGTAGCAGGAAATGAATTGCCTTAAAAAGCGACATTTTTTTACAAGTAATAGCATTTTTATATCTGAAAAATCAATAAAAATTAATTCTTTAAAATTTTATATGAAAAAATATTCTTTTTATTGGAAAAAACAAAGGATTTTATAACCTGTTAGTAGAATATATAATATTAGTAAGATAATATTATATACATTAAGGGGTATTAAAAATGAGTAGAAGTGATTTAGCTGGAAAAACGCTTTTAGCAAATATAAAAACAAAAAAATCTGAGATTATGTCTATGGAAAATGAAAATTCTGATTTATATGAGATAGGTATAAAAGAAAAAGAAATTTTTGAAAATTCTAATATGGAAATAAATATAGAAGATTATTATGATAAGCCATTAGAAGTTTTAATTAATGATGCCAATAAATTTGACAATAAGGATAATAATGCAATTGATATTGAATTTACTGATGTTCTAGAAGTTATTGAAGAAGGTTTAGAATTAGAATTAGTAGATAAT
>JBOFRC010000136.1:0-1223 GCA_051650825.1 Sarcina sp.
GGCCCTAAACCATTCAGTGCTTTATAAACCAACAGTAGTATTTTGAAGTCAATTCAAGAAGAGAAGCAAAATGTTTTAGTCGAGTAAGGAAGGAATTAATTAAGTCATTACATGGTTACACAGCCAAATGCAATGTGGATGTTATTGTAGTTTTTGTGTATGCGTGTACACCAAGGCGAGGCTAACTTCAAACAAGGACATTTTCTGAAATCCAAAGTGGCTTAAGAGATATCACAAACATAAATAAGTACATTTATAACTAATAATGATAATAAATGTTGCTCTTACAAACCAACCAATCAACCAATGATGTAGAATACACTGAATTACATCTAAAATGTAAACATGTTTAAACAGATAAATAAATGTGTGTCAGCGCTATGGCCAACACCGGAACCGAACTGTCTAAAGTCACAAAGACATATCCAAGGTGTCAGTTTATTTTATGTGAGAAGACAAAGTGTCTTTTTGTTGGTGTTACCGGAGTTTCTTTTGAGAAAGGTTGAGCTCCATGTATTTATATTTCTGGTACTGTTCATCCAGCTTCCTCAGTGCTGAATCTGCTGTCTCGTTGCCTGGCTGCTTCATAAAAGAGTCGACATCCTCCTGTAAAATCCAGCAGAGGAGAGAGCACACCGTGAGCAGAGTGTGTTTTTGAGTCACAAAGACTCAATAACAATATATCAGCTGATTGCTGTTTTTTTACCATGAGCATCTAACATAACATTTTTGATTAGATCCCTTAAATTAGTTTTTAAAGACTTATGACAAATGTCCAGGAACAGGAAAAGTAAACTTGTCAGTGCTCTCTGGTGGATGTTATGGCAACAGTGTTTTTAAATGAACTCAAACATGTCTTTGACATTTATGTCATGAAATTTCTTGCCACTTATCTGCTGACAAATCACCAATACCAAAAAATATCTATCCTTTTTTGATAAGCGAATATCTTTGAATTAGGGGTGGGAGGTATATTGGTTTTGTCAACGTCAGCGGGGTCACATTCTACCACGACATGGATTTTGCAATTCCGTCATTACCACAATAATGTTTTAGCATATTAAAACTAATGTGCCATACGGTGGCTGCGTTAACACGCAGGCAGAGGGCTACGCACGTACTCATAGAACTGGAGTTACATCCAGTAACTACTTCAAAACTGAAGCTCAAGGATAGATTGATACTGACTTCAAACCTGGAAGCTGTAAGTTTTGTCATTTTTA
>JBOFRC010000137.1:0-2121 GCA_051650825.1 Sarcina sp.
AATATCTCAGGTAAGGAGGTGATCCAACCGCAGGTTCCCCTACGGTTACCTTGTTACGACTTCACCCCAGTCATGAATCACAAAGTGGTAAGCGCCCTCCCGAAGGTTAAGCTACCTACTTCTTTTGCAACCCACTCCCATGGTGTGACGGGCGGTGTGTACAAGGCCCGGGAACGTATTCACCGCGGCATTCTGATCCGCGATTACTAGCGATTCCGACTTCATGGAGTCGAGTTGCAGACTCCAATCCGGACTACGACATACTTTATGGGATTCGCTCACTATCGCTAGCTTGCCGCCCTTTGTATATGCCATTGTAGCACGTGTGTAGCCCTACTCGTAAGGGCCATGATGACTTGACGTCATCCCCACCTTCCTCCGGTTTATCACCGGCAGTCTCCTTTGAGTTCCCGACCGAATCGCTGGCAACAAAGGATAAGGGTTGCGCTCGTTGCGGGACTTAACCCAACATTTCACAACACGAGCTGACGACAGCCATGCAGCACCTGTCTCAGAGTTCCCGAAGGCACCAATCCATCTCTGGAAAGTTCTCTGGATGTCAAGAGTAGGTAAGGTTCTTCGCGTTGCATCGAATTAAACCACATGCTCCACCGCTTGTGCGGGCCCCCGTCAATTCATTTGAGTTTTAACCTTGCGGCCGTACTCCCCAGGCGGTCGATTTAACGCGTTAGCTCCGGAAGCCACGCCTCAAGGGCACAACCTCCAAATCGACATCGTTTACAGCGTGGACTACCAGGGTATCTAATCCTGTTTGCTCCCCACGCTTTCGCACCTGAGCGTCAGTCTTTGTCCAGGGGGCCGCCTTCGCCACCGGTATTCCTCCAGATCTCTACGCATTTCACCGCTACACCTGGAATTCTACCCCCCTCTACAAGACTCTAGCTTGCCAGTTTCAAATGCAGTTCCCAAGTTGAGCTCGGGGATTTCACATCTGACTTAACAAACCGCCTGCGTGCGCTTTACGCCCAGTAATTCCGATTAACGCTTGCACCCTCCGTATTACCGCGGCTGCTGGCACGGAGTTAGCCGGTGCTTCTTCTGCGAGTAACGTCAATGCCACTAGGTATTAACTAGTGACCCTTCCTCCCCGCTGAAAGTGCTTTACAACCCGAAGGCCTTCTTCACACACGCGGCATGGCTGCATCAGGCTTGCGCCCATTGTGCAATATTCCCCACTGCTGCCTCCCGTAGGAGTCTGGACCGTGTCTCAGTTCCAGTGTGACTGGTCATTCTCTCAAACCAGTTAGAGATCGTCGCCTTGGTGAGCCATTACCTCACCAACTAGCTAATCCCACCTGGGTTCATCCGATAGCATGAGGTCCGAAGAGCCCCCACTTTGGTCCGTAGACATTATGCGGTATTAGCTACAGTTTCCCGTAGTTATCCCCCTCTATCGGGCAGATCCCCAGGCATTACTCACCCGTCCGCCGCTCGTCACCCAAGGAGCAAGCTCCTCTGTGTTACCGCTCGACTTGCATGTGTTAGGCCTGCCGCCAGCGTTCAATCTGAGCCATGATCAAACTCTTCAATTTAAAGTTTGTCGCTCGAATAAACTGGCAAATAAATTGTTCAGTCACTCGTTTAACTTAATATCTTTTGGATATCAGCATTCTCAAACGAGTGCCCACACAGATTGTCTGATTAACTTTTTAAAGAGCGTTTCGCTACCAAAGTAACGACAGGACGCGCATTATTCCGCTTTCCTGTTGTGCCGTCAAGCATTTTTTATCATGCTCAACTGCGTTGTTTCGTTGACCACCGACCACTGTGATTTGCATCACTACTGCCGTGTCAGTGGGGTCGCATTATAGGGATGCTACGGATCTTCGCAAGTAGAAATCTTCGATTTATGATGCGTTTGCACAAATAAGCAGCAAGACAGATCCTTTTCCCTCTAGTTCAGGTCTTTTACGCTGTTTTTTGGATCTTTTTTAACCGACACGCTCTCTCTTCCCTCGCCAATAAGATCTTTTATTGTTTCGCTTTTTTGTCAGCGATCTCCTAAACACCATCAGATTCATACGGAGTATGCACAGTGTTAAGTGGCACGATCATCGCGGATCGCTCGATTGATGAAAGCTCTGTTGATAAAAGCTGTTG
>JBOFRC010000138.1:0-52281 GCA_051650825.1 Sarcina sp.
GAAACAAATTTAAAAATAGTATTACCGCTTCAAAGTAGAGAGGTTATAGTTCGTCATCAAATACCTATATCAGATAATATAATTATAGGTGAAGTTCCTCGGACTAGTATAGGAATAGATGCAATTAAAGAAGCTATGACGGATGAATATGATGAAAATGGAATAGAAAGTGAAAGTATTGATGGACAAAATCCGCTTGAAAAAGCTGGGGAAATTGATTTGCCTGATCTTCCTGATTTAGGAGTAGAGTTTAAAAATTAAGAATATAATCTGAATTTAGTGGGAAAATAAATACAAAGGGTGTTTAAACACCCTTTGTTTTCCAATAATATACATTATATTTTAGAAAAATTTATATTATATTTTTTATATTTTATCAAAAATATAACTTTGATTTAGGAAATTTAATAGTTGAATAAATAATTTAAAATAAAAAAATTTATAATGTTTAAACCTTTACATAAATTAATATTTATTAAAAAAATACTATTTTAATAAAAGAAAAACAAAAAAATACCCAAAAAACAAAAAAAAACAAAATAAAAATTAAAAAAAGGTGAAATGATTATACAATTTAACTTTCATAGTTGTTAGGAGTATATGAAAGTTAAATTGAATTCAATAAATTTACAATTATAAAAACATTAATAATTGAGCATAATAATATTGAATTGTTAAAAAAGTTGGCATAAAAATATTATTATTCAATAAAGTTGATAAGGAAAATAAATAGTAAAAAAAATAATTTTCGAAATATTCTGAAAATTGAAATATGATTTTGATAAAACTTCTTTTTGAACAAAATATAAACAAAATGTTAATAAAAGAGCGTTCTGGAACTTAAAAATTATGATAATTTGCTTAAATGGCTGAAAATGGTCTAATATGGAGAAATTTAAGAGTTTTAAAAAGTTGATTTTCAAAATATAATGTACTCGAAGATGTGACAAAGGAGGTAAGAAGTGGACAAGAGAAAAAAGCATATGATGTCTATGGTTACTAAGAATAGTATTATTATTGCAATTCTCATTATTCTTATCTTGATATTTATTAATATATCAATGGCAGTTGCATTTGCAGTTGGAACCTTAGTAGCAATAATTAATTTTAATATAAGTACTATTGTTATTGATAGATGTTTTCATGCTAGAAAATCTAAATTATTTATAAGAATTAGTTTTTATATAAGAATGTTGATGATATTAGGAATCGCACTCTTGTTTAAGGAAAACTATGTAAACGTTTTAAGTTATATAACAGGTTTTATAATTCATCAAATAGCAATAATAACTTATGGTATGAAACAAGCTAAGAATATATAAATAAATATATTTAGAGCGCGATTTCAATTCAATAAGGAGAGGAGTGATTTAATGAATATTTTTCAACCTGAATTTACAATTCACATTGGAAGTTTAGCGTTACCTAGTTTTTTAATTATGCAATGGGTTGTTATGCTTCTAATAATTGTAGTAGCAGCAATAGTAACAGTTGGTCTTAAAATGAGACCAGGGAAATTGCAAGTAATGGCAGAGATGTTATTTGAAACAGTTCAAAAATTAGTTATTGGTAACTTAGGTAAATCAGGTGTAGCATTCATACCGTTCATAGGAACACTTATGATTTACATATTATTACTTAACTATGTTGGGTTATTAGGTATTTCACCACCAACAAAAAACCTTAATATTACAGTAGCATATGCAATTGTAGTAGTTTTAATAGTACATGGATATGCAATAAAACAAAATGGTATAGGTGGATATTTAAAAGGTTATGCAAGTCATGGAATAGCCATGATTCCATTAAATTTAATGGAAAGAGCAGTATTTCCAGTATCTTTAGCATTGCGTTTATTTGGTAATATGTTAGCAGCAGCAATTGTTCTTGAATTAGTCTATACAGGACTATCAAAAATTACATGGGCAGCTCAAATTGGACTTCCGATTATTGCACATGGATTTTTTGATGTGTTTGATGGAACAATACAAATGATAGTATTTGTAATGCTAACAATCATAAACATAAAAATGACTGCACAGTCACATTAATTAACATAATAAAAATAAAAATTTTAGAAAAAAATAGGAGGTATCTATCATGGATATGACATTATTAGCAGCAGGAATTGCGGTATTAGCAGGTATAGGAGCAGGAATTGGGATAGGAATAGCAACAGGAAGAGCGACAGAAGCAGTTGCAAGACAACCAGAAGCATCAGATAAAATACAAAGTTTATTTATCATGGGAGCTGGACTTTCAGAAGCAACAGCTATCTATGGTTTTGTTGTAGCGATTATATTATTATTCGTTAAATAATAATTACATACATATTTACTTATATAGCCGATAGTTTTGTATATCAGGAAAAATCGGCTATTTTTATAATGATTATAAACTTAAAAGTTAGACATATAAAAATGCTATTAGAATTTTTAGAAGGGAGTAACGAATTATGGAATTTAATTGGACTACTGTAGTTGCAGCTATTATAAACCTTTTAATATTAGTTTTCATACTTAGATATTTATTCTGGGATAGAATAAAAGGTGCTATAAAAGAAAGACAAAATGCGATTAACGAGAAGTTAGATAGTGCTGATAAAATCAGAGAAGAAGCTAATAAGTTAAGAGCGAAAAATGAAGCAGTTTTAAAAGCAGCACAAGAAGAAGGTCAAAGAATTATTGAAGAAAGAAAAGCAGCAGCACAAGCACTTTATGAAAAAATAGTGAAAGATGCAGAAAAAGAAGCAGATGATTTAAAGCTTAAGGCTAATGAACAAATTGCTTTTGATGTAGCGAATGCACAGTTAACTCTTAAAGAGCAAGTTATAGATTTAGCTGTAGAATTATCAAAGAAAGCTATAGAGGATTCAATGAATGAAACTGAGCATAGAGCTGTTATCGATAAATATATCGAGAAAGTAGGGATGTAGTATGAATTCAAATGAGAATACTTCTATAAAAGGGGTTGTTAAATCTGTAGTCCCACTAACAGAAAAACAATATCAAAATTTACTTACAAGACTTGAAAATAAGTATAATAGAAAAATTGAATTAGCAAGAGAAATTGATAAAAGTATAATTGCAGGGCTATATATACAAGTTGGAGACGAGTTTATTGACGCAACTGTAAATACTCAATATAAAGAAATGAAAGAAATAATGCTTAACAGAAAATAAAGGTGGTGAGTCTATATGCATATACAAACAGAAGGATTATCTTCAGAATTAAAAGATGAAGTTAAAGATTATAAAAGAGAATTAAAAACAGTAGATTCAGGTACTGTTATACAAATTGGAGATGGAGTTGCTACTGTAGACGGATTAAATAGTTGTATGCAAGGTGAACTTATTGAATTTGAAAATGGTGCAGTAGGAATGGCTCTTAATCTTGAGGAAGATTCAATCGGAGTTGTATTACTTGGATCAGAGAGAGGATTAAGAGAAGGAACTAAAGTTCAAAGTACGGGAAGAGTTGTTGAAGTACCGGTTGGTAATGCTCTTATAGGAAGAGTTGTAGATGCTCTTGGAAATCCTATAGATGGTAAAGGAAATATAGAAAATGATGGATTTAGACCTATAGAAACTAAAGCACCAGCTGTTTTAGATAGAACTCCAGTTCATCAGCCATTACAAACAGGAATAAAAGCTATAGATGCTATGATTCCAGTTGGAAAAGGTCAAAGAGAACTAATTATAGGAGATTCAGGTACGGGTAAAAGTACAGTTGCACTTGATACTATTATTAATCAAAAAGGTAAAAATGTTAAATGTATATATGTAGCTATTGGTCAAAAACAATCAACAGTTGCTAATGTTTACAATATTTTACAAGAAGCAGGAGCTATGGATTATTCAATAATTATTTCAGCAGGAGCTTCAGAGGCAGCAGCACTTCAATTTATAGCACCTTATTCAGGGGTTACAATGGCTGAATACTTCATGTGGAAAGGTGAAGATGTATTAATAGTATATGATGATTTATCAAAACAAGCGGTTGCTTATAGAACATTATCATTATTATTAAGAAGAGCACCGGGTAGAGAAGCTTATCCTGGAGATGTATTCTACATTCATTCAAGATTATTAGAAAGAGCTGCTAAACTTTCATCAGAAAATGGAGCAGGATCTATTACAGCTTTACCAATAATAGAAACATTAGCAGGAGATGTATCAGCATATGTTCCAACTAATGTAATATCAATTACTGATGGGCAGATATTCTTAGAAAAAGGACTATTTGATGCAGGTCAAAAGCCAGCTATAAACCCAGGAATATCAGTTTCAAGAGTTGGAGGAAGTGCTCAAACAAAGGCTATCAAGCAAGTTGCTAAGAGTTTAAGACTTGATCTTGCACAGTTTAAAGAACTTGAAGCATTTTCACAGTTTGGAGCTGAACTTGATAAGGATACAGCTGAGAGAATTAACAAAGGTAAGAGAGTTCAAGAAATTTTAAAGCAAAATGAATTTGAACCAAGAGATGTATCAGAGCAAGTTGTTGCTATGTATGCAGCTATACACGATTACTTATTAGATATAGAAGTTGATGATGTTGTTAGATTCGAGAGAGAATTATTAGCATATATGCATTCAAATCATCCAGATATTTTAATTTCAATAGATAAAGAAGCTAAAATAATTGATTCAACAGAGGAAGATTTAAAGAACGCTATAACAGCATTTAAGAAAAATTTCTAAGATAACATAGCCTTAGCTATGTAATCTTTTAAGGTAGGAGGTGTAATATGCCAGCAGGAGGATTATTAGCTCTAAAAAATAGGGTTAAAAGTGTTAAGACTACTAAAAAGACAACAAAGGCTATGTCACTTATTTCAGCATCAAAGATGAAAAAAGCTAGAGTAAAGCTTCAACATAATGAATTATATTTTGCTAATTTGAAACATATAGGAAATAAAATCTTTAAATATGCGCAAAGCCCAGAGCGAAATGAGTTAGTAAAGTCTAATAATTCAGATAAAAAGTTATACTTAGTTTTTGCATCAGATACAGGATTATGTGGTGCTTTTAACGGAAATGGTATGTCTTACATAGCTAAAAAGCATGAAAATAATTATAGTGATGTATCTGTTATTTTATCTGGTAAGAGAGCTAGATATTATAGTAATAAATATGGATTTAATAAGATTAAAGAATACCAAGATCCTAAAGATAGAATTACTATAAAAGAAGCAAGAAATATAGCAGCTGATTTAATAGATAGCTTTTTATATAAAGGTTATGGAGAAGTAAGTCTTATTTATACAAAGTTTTATGGTGCAACTAAGCAAAGAGTGGTAGAAGAAAGAATTTTACCTTTTGAACTTGGAGAAACTAGCGATGTGATAGAAGAATTAGACTATGATTTAGAACCAGGGTCACAGGAATTAGTAGCTGATTATATAATGAGACAAATAGAAGCTCAACTTATTAATGCCGTATATCATTCAAAAGCGAGTGAACATAGCGCAAGAATGATTGCTATGGATAATGCGACTAATAATGCAGGTAAAATGGCAGTTGAACTTGAAAATAGATATAACAGATTAAGACAGGCAGCGATAACTCAAGAAATTGCCGAAATTATTGGTGGTCTTGAAGCGCTTAAGAAAAAAGCTAAAAAAGTAGCAGAAAAATAGATGTAAAGGAGGTTGTCTAGATGTCAAAAAATATAGGAAAAGTTGTTCAAGTTTTAGGACCAGTTGTAGACATGAAATTTGAAGAATTGGTACCAGCTATCTATAATGCTGTTGAGATAAAGATTAAAGATAGGGTTCTTGTTTGTGAGGTTGCACAGCATTTAGGAAATAATAAAGTAAGAGCAATTGCTATGGATTTAACAGAAGGACTAAAAAGAGGATTAGAAGCGGTAGATACAGGAGCACCTATATCAGTACCAGTAGGAGAGGCCGTGCTTGGAAGAGTATTCGATGTACTTGGGAATCCTATAGATGATAAAGGTGAAGTAAAAGCAGAGCAAAAAATGCCTATACATAGAGAAGCACCTGCTTTCTTTGAGCAGTCAATTAAACCTGAAATGTTTGAAACAGGGATTAAGGTTATAGACCTTATAGCTCCTTATCAAAAAGGTGGAAAGACTGGATTATTTGGAGGAGCTGGTGTTGGTAAGACAGTTCTTATACAAGAGCTTATCCATAATATCGCAAAAGCACATGGAGGACTATCAGTTTTTGCTGGAGTTGGTGAAAGATCAAGAGAAGGTAAAGACCTTATTCTTGAAATGACAGACTCAGAAGTTATCCATAAGGCTGCATTAGTATTTGGTCAAATGAATGAAGCTCCAGGAGCTAGAATGAGAGTTGCATTAAGTGCTCTTACAATGGCAGAAGGATTCAGAGATCAAGGACAAGATGTTCTTGTATTTATAGATAATATATTTAGATATTCTCAAGCTGGTTCAGAAGTTTCAGCTTTACTTGGAAGAATACCATCAGCAGTTGGATACCAACCAACACTTGCTAATGAAATGGGAGAGCTTCAAGAGAGAATTACATCTACAAAAAATGGTTCAATTACTTCAGTTCAAGCAGTATATGTACCAGCAGATGATTTAACTGATCCAGCACCAGCGAATACATTTGCACATTTAGATTCAAAAACTGTTTTAACAAGATCATTAACAGAGATTGGAATTTACCCAGCTGTAGATCCATTAGCTTCATCATCAAGAATATTACAACCAAGAGTTGTAGGTGAAGAACATTATCAGACAGCAATGGCAGTTAAAAAAATCTTATCAAGATATGCAGAACTTCAAGATATCATAGCTATACTTGGTATAGAGGAATTATCAGATGAAGACAAGAAAGTAGTTGCAAGAGCGAGAAGAGTTCAAAAGTTCTTATCACAAGCACTTCATGTTGCTGAACAATTTAATGGATTCCCAGGAGTATATGTTCCTGTTAAAGATACTATTAGAAGTTTTAAAGAAATATTATCTGGGAAATATGATGATCTTCCAGAAGGATTATTCCTTGATTGTGGATCAATAGAAGATGTTATAGCAAAAGCACAAGCTAAAGGCTTAATGTAAGCGGGAGGCTAAAATTATGAAAGTATTTAACTTAGTAATAGCAACTCCAGAAGATATAATATATGAAGGTGAAGTAAAGTCATTAAAGGCTAAAACTTCATTTGGAGAGTTTCAAATGTACTCAGAACATGAACCATTTGTTGCTAGTATTAGACCATATAAACTTACTATAGTTGATAAAGATCAAAAACGAATAGATTTTATAACTTCAGAAGGTATGTTAGAGACTAAAGGTGATAGTGTAATCATATGTCTTAATAGCGTAGAACTTATAGAAGAAGTAGATATAGAGAGAGCAAAGCAATCGTTTGAAAGAGCAACTCAAAGACTATTATCTAAAGATTATAAGCTTGATAAAATAAGAGCTAAGAATGCTTTAGATAGAGCAAAGGTTAGAATTTCAACAGTGCAATAATAAAAGAAAGTGTCCTAAATGATTTTAATAACATTTAGGACACTTTTTAAATTATTTATTTTCCCAGTTAAATATATAAGGAACGTTTCTATAAAAATCTCCATAGTTAAGACCGTAACCTACTACGAATAAATCTTCTATTTCAAAACAGCAATAATCAGGTTTTAAAGATGTTGTTCTTCTAGATGGTTTATCAAGAAGAGTACATATTTTAACTGAGTTTGCTCCAAGTTTTTTTACATGATTAACAACGAAATCCATTGTTATACCAGTATCTATGATATCATCGACGATAAGGACATCTAATCCTTTTATATCATCAGGGATATCGTTAACAACTTTGACTACACCAGTACTTTCTTCTGCATGCCCATAACTTGATGTTGTCATAAATCCTATTTGTACTTTCCCATCAATAGCTCTAACAAGATCAGCTGCAAATATGAAGCTTCCTCTTAATAAAGATAATACATAGATAGGCTTGTCTTTATAGTCATTAGCTATAGTTTGACCTACAATCTTTATTTGCTCAGCTATTTGTTGTTCAGTAAGAAGTATATTTCTTTTTTTATTTTCCATTTTTATTCCTCCATTTTTTATCTTCTAGGCAAAGAGCTTTTATAGTATTTAAAATTAATATTAAAAACTTATTAGCCTAAATAAACTTGACTATAATACTTAAATGTTTTAAGTTGAAGTCAGCGTTTACAGTATTTGTGGATCTAATAGTTATGTAAATTAATAGAAAGTTATAGATACCACATTTGGAAAATTTCAAATTTAGATAGTTTTAAAATTAAAATCTAAATTAAGTTTACAGTATATAATATCATAAATAGAATAGCACATTGTGTATATTCTATTTACAATATTGATATTATATTATAGAATTAATAGAATATTGTCAAGAAGCTAAGATACAGTTAGTAAAATTCTAGATAAATGGGTATAATAATAGGTAAGTATAATTTGAAAATTTTTTATTAAAAAAAGATTTTAAAAGATGTAAAGCAAATTATAACTAGAATTTATAGATACGATGATTAATAGGATATAACCTTGTAATAGGGTTGTTAATAGATGAATATTAAAAATAATTTAAATAAATAATTGAAAGGAGAGACTACTCAATACAAAAGAAATTAATATAGAATAGATATTTATATATAGTTACTTAGATAGTGTTGTTTATAGAGGCTGCTCAAATAGTAGAGAACTAAGAAGTAGCAAACATTTCTAATATAAGTACATTTATATATGTTTTGAGTAGCAAGTAGTTTAAATGATATATGGAAAAGTAGAAGGTGTTAGAAATTCTATACTTAATGAACTAGAAAATATTTATGATATACAAGTTCCAAAATATAGTGTTTGTACACAGGAGATAGTTAATATAATTGCAAAAGTAAGTAATGAACTAGAAAGAGAAGTTAGTGTTGCTGTAAGTAGAAAGGGAAAAGTAATAAGTGTTGCAATAGGTGATTCTACAAGTGTAGAGATTCCTCTTATAGATATAAATGAAAAAAAATTATCAGGTGTTAGGATTATACATACACATCCTAATGGGATATGTAGACTTTCTGCACTTGATGTATCTGCGCTTCTTAAATTAAAATTAGATTTAGTTGCTGCAATAGCTATAGAAGATGGCTCTATAAAGGATGCATCTCTTGGATTTTGTACTGTGCAAAATGATGTGCTTTTATGCGAAGAGTACCCACATCTTACAATAGATCAAATGTTAGAGTTCAATGCTCTTGATAAAATAAACTACATAGAAGAGATTATTAAAAATAGTGATGCAAAAGAAGATGATACAGAAAAAGCTATACTTGTAGGTACTGATACTAAAGAAAGCTTAAAAGAGCTTGAAGAACTTGCAAAAGCTTGTGATATACCTGTAGTTGATAGCGTATTCCAAAATAGAAATAAAATAGATTCAGCATTTTATGTAGGGAAAGGAAAAGCTTTTGAAATCGCAAGGTTAAGACAAGAATTAAGAGTTAACCTCATAATTTTTGATGATGAATTATCTGGTTCACAAGTTAGAAATTTAGAGAGTGTAACAGGAGTTAAAGTAATTGATAGAACTACATTAATTCTTGAAATTTTTGCAAGACGCGCTAAGAGTAGAGAATCTAAGATTCAAGTAGAGCTTGCACAGCTTAAATATAGATCAGCAAGACTTATGGGACTTGGAACAGTTCTTTCAAGAACAGGTGGAGGAATTGGTACTAGAGGTCCAGGGGAAAAGAAACTTGAAATAGATAGAAGAAAAATAAGGGAAGATATTTTTGATCTTCAAAAAGAACTTAAAAAAATTAAGAAAACTAGAGAAGTTCAAAGAGAAAAGAGAAATAAACAAAATTTACCACAAGTATCACTTGTAGGTTATACAAATGCTGGGAAGTCCACACTTAGAAATACTATTTGTGAAATAGCACCTCAAGACACACAGATTAAGGAAAAAGTATTTGAAGCAAATATGTTATTTGCAACATTAGATACAACAACAAGAGCTGTTGTTCTTCCAAGTAATAAGCCTATGACACTTACTGATACTGTAGGGTTTGTTAAAAAACTTCCACATGAACTTGTTGAAGCTTTTAAATCAACTTTAGAAGAAGTTATTTATTCAGATTTATTATGTCATGTTGTTGATGCATCATCTGAGGATGCAAAATTACAAATTGAAGCTGTTGAAGGAGTTCTTACAGAGCTTGGAGCACTAGAAAAAGCAGAAATTTTAGTTTTAAATAAAATAGATTTAATAGATGAGGATACAATAAATGATTTAATAGAAACTTATAAGGAAAAGTATAAGATTGTATGTATTTCAGCAGCACAAAAAATAAATTTAGATGTCTTGTTAGATGTTATAGAAGAAAAGTTGCCTCATACATTAGCAGAGAAAGAGTATATTATACCTTATACAGAACAACAAGTAGTTTCATATCTTCATAGAGCTGCTAATATTTTAAGTGAAGAATATAGAGATATAGGAACTTATATCAAAGCACAAGTAGATGAAGAAGTTAAAAATAGATGTTCTAATTTTGAAATATAAAATATAAATAAAAGTCATTAAAGTTTGAAATATAATTTTAATGACTTTTTATTATTAGTATGTATTTTAAAATGGTGTTAAGTATAAGGTGTGAATAATAAAATAGATTATAAGGTTATTACTTTTAACTTTATAATCTATTATTTTAATAGTTGGAGGGATAAAAGTGGCTGATGAAAATAGTATTATAAGAGCAGTAGAAGAAGATACTTTAGAGAGACAGTTATTTAAGTTGCAAACAACAGTTGAAGAGATGCAAAGAATAAATTCAGGCTTATCTCATCTTACTATAGATGAAACTTATAAGAATTTTTATGATTGGAAAGTTAAACCAGCGGTAGATATAATAGCTCTTTTGTCTAGTGCTGCTCAAAATACTTCAAGAGTTGCAACTGATCATTCTAATAATGTCTATGCTAAAAAAAGAGATGTAAGAAAAGCGTTAGATCTTACAGATAAGTTATTAGATCAAGTAGAAGTAGCATTAAAATTATATGAAATAGAAGCTGAGTGTCTCATAGAATATAATAAAAATCAAAATGTTAATAATTTATATAAGGAATAATGCTTTTCTCTTGTTACTATAAGAGAAAATAATTTATAATATTCTTAACTACTAGAACGTAGGAGGAGATGGGATGAATAAAACTGTTAAAGAGTACCAAACTGCATATAATGAATTAGTAAAAGATTTAAATACAAATCCTAATGTTTTAGGTGTAACTGTTTTTGGAAGTATAATAACAGGAGATATATGGAAAAATTCTGATATAGATATGTTTGTTATACTTGATAAAAGAGGGGAAATTGATAAAGATTTATTTGGTATTAAATGTGGAATAGACGTTCATATGATAATTTTATCTAAAGAAGAATTTTTGAACTTTAGGGAAAATTTTACTGGTGGAAGTAAATTACATAGAAAATTGATGTCTTCTAAATTAGTATTTGGAAAAGACAATGATATTATTGATAGTTATAATTTTTATAAATTTTTACATGATATTGATAAGGATAGATGGAATCTTTCTTATTTAGGAGATTTGATACGGGCTATAGGACTTTGTGATAAGGCACTTAGTAATGATAAAATATATAATGCAATATATAATGCTTTAAAGCTTGGAGAGAGCTTTTCAAAAATATATTTAAATATAAATGGTTATATGTTAAGTAGTGACCCACTGACTATGACTATAAATCTTGATGATGAGTTTAAAAAGTATATGGATGTAGTTATAGAGGAACCTAAAAGAGAATCTATCAGGAATTTGATAGATTATATAGAAGGTTATTTAAATGCTAATATAGAGGAAATATCTAAATTGCTTTTAAATGTTCTAAAAAAAGCAAAGATGCCTTTAACTATTAATGAAATAAAATTACAACCTGAATTTTTAAATACACCTATAGAGTTTAATAAGATATTAAAAGATTTAGAGAGTAGAGGAATTATTAAGAAAAGTACTAGAGATAAAGTGACAGAATCAAATGAGAAAATAATAGAGGAGTTAGTATATTATTATGAGTAGCAGTATTGATTTAAAGTATAAGGTGAAGTTTAAAGAAGAAAGTCACAAATATATAGATATTGCACAACATATAAAAAAGCTTATAGATACTTATAAAATAGAGGATGGGGAAAAACTACCAACTATAAGAGCTTTATCAAACTTTTTAAATGTTAATAAGGATACTATAGTTTCTGCATATAGAATGCTTAGTGGCGAGGGATATTTATATCAAAGCCAAGGCAGTGGTAGTTATGCAAAGAAAAGAGAATCTATAAAGAATTTTAAAAAAGAATATAATGAAATTTTTCATAGTATTAGTGGTGGTAAAAAAAATGAATATATAGATTTAACTTCTGAAATAACAAGTGCTAAGTTTTTTGATGTAGACAAGCTGAAAGAAATTTTTGATGAAGTTTTAACGAGAGATGGTGTTTTAGCACTTAGCTATAATGATTCACAAGGATATAGAGATTTGAGAAAAGTAATAAATGATGAATTTTGGAAAGGTGAAAATTCTATTAATAATATGCTTATAACATCAGGAGCACAACAAGGTATAGATATAGTTTCTAAAGCACTTATTAATGTTAATGACTTTGTTGTTGTTGAAAAACCAACTTATTCTGGGGCTTTAGCTGTTTTTAGATTGCGAAAAGCAAATATTTTTGAAGTTAATATGCAATCAGATGGTATAGATGTTGATGCACTAGAAAAAATATTAAAAAAATATAAAATTAAATGTTTATATACTATGAGTTACTTTCAAAATCCTACAGGGATAAGTTGTAGCATTGAAAAGAAAAAAAGAATTATTGCGCTTGCTAAGAAATATAAATTTTATATTTTAGAGGACGATTATTTATCAGAACTTAGATATGACAAAGAAGATAAACACATTCCGTATAGAGCATTAGATAAGAATAGAGTCATATATGTAAAAAGTTTTTCAAAAATATTTTTGCCAGGAGTTAGGGTAGGATATCTTATAGCACCAGATAAGTTTGAGGATATTTTAGAACATTCTAAAGCAAGTAGTGACATTTCCACATCTAGTCTTATGCAAAGAGCATTAGAGCTTTACATTAAAAAAGGATATTGGAAAAAACATATAGAAACTTTAAATATAGAGTATGATAAGAGATATAAGTATGTAATAAATTTAATAAAAGAACATTTAAATGATTATGTGAATTTTATAGAACCAAAAGGTGGACTTAATTTATTTTTAGATATTAAAAATAATATAGATATTGACGGAAAAGAACTTTTTTATAAACTTATAAGAAAGAAAACAATTATTACACCTGGGATAATTTATTATCATAATCCTAAACAAGGAAGAAAAAGCTTTAAAATAGGTTTTTCTGAAATAGACTATAATAAGATAGAGCAGGGAATTATTAATATTAGAGATATATTAAGTGAAAGGATAAAAATTGATGAGTAGATATATAACAGTAAAAAAAAGAGCTGAAGATAGTTTTGAAGAAAAAAAATCAGAATTTATAGGTTATGTAAAAAGAGTTACTACAGAAGAAGAGGCAAAAGAATTTGTTGCTGAAATAAAATCTATGCATAAACAGGCAAGACATAATTGCTATGCATATGTAGTTGGAAAGAATATGGGGATACAAAGATACTCTGATGATGGTGAGCCACAAGGAACTGCGGGAATTCCAATATTAGAAGTAATTAAAAAACAAGGCATAACAGATTGTGCAGTAGTTGTTACAAGGTATTTTGGTGGGATACTTCTTGGAGCAGGTGGACTTACAAGAGCTTATACTAAAGGGGCAGCTATTGCTATAGACGCGGCTGGGGTTATTGAAAAAGTTGATGGAGCTAGAGTTATTATTGATATAGATTATGATTTATATGGAAAGATACAGTATATTTGTGGACAGAATAATTGGTTTATAGAAGACACAGAGTTTACTGATGGTGTTAGAATATATATTCTTGCAAAAATTTCTGATATAGAAAAGATAGAAAAGGAAGTTGTAGAAGCTACAAGTGCAAAAGCTAAGATAGAAAAAGATATGGAAGATATTTATTTTAAGGAAGGAAATAGGCTTTATATCAATATAGAAGAATAAGGGATATTCTTGTATTATAAAAGTTATATGCAGTCTATAGTTTAAAACTCTATAACAATGTCTATTTGCAAGGCGTAAAGCCATTATGCTATAATATTATAGAATTTTTATGAAATATAAATAAAAGTTAATATATATAAATTTAGGAGGATTTAACAATGTCAGGACATTCAAAATGGAAAAATATTGCGGCTAAAAAAGGTAAAACGGATGCGAAGAGAGGAAAAATCTTCACAAAAATAGGTAAGGAACTTGCAGTTGCTACTAAAGAAGGCGGAGCTAATCTTGATAACAATGCTAGACTTAGAGATGTAGTCGCTAAAGCTAAAGCTGCTAATATGCCAAATGATAATATTCTAAGAGCTATTAAAAAAGCTGCTGGAGAAGGGAATTCTATAAACTATGAAACAATAGTTTATGAAGGATATGGTCCATCAGGCGTTGCTGTTATAGTAGAAACATTAACAGATAACAAAAATAGATCAGCAGGATCAGTTAGAAGTGCTTTCACAAAAGGTGGAGGAAATATGGGGACATCAGGATGTGTAGGATTTATGTTCCAAAAGAAAGGTCAAATCATAATCGAAAGAGAAGATAAAGATGAAGAAGAAGTTATGATGATGGCTTTAGAAGTAGGTGCAGAAGACTTTGCAGCTGAAGAAGAAGTATTTACTGTAACAACAGTACCAGAAGATTTCAGTACAGTAAGAGAAGCTTTAGAAAAAGAAGGATTTGAATTCTTAGAAGCAGCTGTAACTATGGTTCCAGATGTTGAAACTGAAATTAATGAAGACGATGCGAAGAAATTCCAAAAAATGCTTGATCTTCTTGAAGATGATGATGACGTTCAAGAGGTTTATCATAATGCTATATTCCCAGAAGGATGGGATGAATAGAAGTCTTTAATAATTGAAATAACCCTTTATAATGCTAATAGAGTTTAGTATTATAAAGGGTTTTTTTATTAAGCTATTTTAGATTGACCTTTTTGAGTTATTGAAACCTTATGGATTTCTCCACATTCATATTCAATTGCAATTAAATCTTGAAGCTCAAGTCCGTGGAATGCTACATCAATAGCTCTCTTTGAGTGCTTACCATGAAATCCAGCAATAATTCCTCTATAACTCATACCTTCATTTAATTTTCTTAATATTTCTACTTCTAAGTTGTGCATATGAACACCTCCAGTAAAATTCTCTATATTCAAAGCATAACACCATTTTTTTTATAGTTAAAATTATAAAAATGAAAATAATATCAAAAAATAGTGTTTTTTTTAAAGATATTTTGGTAATAAAAGATATATTTGTGTGTAAAAGTTAATTTTGCTGTTTTTTTAGGTTAATCTCTAATATTTTATATATTAATAAAATTTAAACTTTAAAAATTTTTATAAAATCTAAAACCTTTTTAATATTTTCTTAGTCTAATGTATGTAATGATTAAGACAAGATAGCTATTAGTTTTAATAATTTTATTAGAAATTAGATAATGACTTTAATATTTTTATGTAGGGGGATATATGTTAGAAGAAAAAGTTAAGCGTGCTAGGTGTGGGGATGAAAAAGCTTTTTTACAGCTTATGAACGAGTGTAAGGAAAATTTATATAAGATAGCATATTCATATGTTAGGAATGAAGATGAAGCATTAGAAATAGTTCAAGAAACTGTTTATAAAGCTTATATTTCGATAGATAAATTAAAGAAGGATGCCTTTTTTAAAACATGGATTACAAAAATACTTATTAATAATGCAATTACTTATATGAAAAAAAATGAAAAAATTATTTATCTTCCAGATACTGCTTTTTTTGATAAAGAGATTGAAAAAGATGAATTTAAAATATCAGATGAAAAAATGTATCTTTGGAAAGCAATAGATTCTTTGGAGGATAAACATAAGGAGATAATAGTTTTAAAGTATTTTAATGATATGACTATAAAAGAAATAGGCTACATTTTAGATTATCCTATAGGAACAGTAAAAACTTATCTTAATAAAGCATTATCAAATCTTAGAAAGTATATTGAAATGGAGGTTGTCTAGGAGTGAAGGAAGATAATTTAAGGGATTTAATAGATATATCAAGTAAACTTGATAGTGCAATTTTAGAAGGCATAAAAAAAGGTAGAGTAGAAAAAAATAAGCAAAAGAATAGAATTGTCAAAAAAGGTTTTATTGCAGCATCTTTTGCATTATTTTTAGTAGGAGGAGTTATAACCTTTAATCCAGAGATTGTTAGTGCGATTCCTGGTGTAAATAAAGTTTTTAAAGGTTTTAATTCAGCATTATTTGGAGAATCGACAGAGAAGTTTAAACCATTTATTAAAGAAGTAGGAGTTAGTGTAGAAGATAAGGGAATTGTCGTAAATTTAAATGAATTAGTATTTGATGATAATAATCTTATTTTAGCACTTGAAATAAAGGGAGATTCATTACGTGGCTTTGAGGGAAATAACTATAGTGATTTTATTCAAATATCAGAATATCTATTTATAAATGGAGAAGAAGTAAGTGCAAACAGCAGTCCTACTAAAGTAAGTGAGGATACAGCACAAATAATTTTAAAAGCTAATATTGCACAAATGGATATAAAAAATGATTCTAATATAGAGTTAAAAATAGAGAGTATTGGTAGAGGAAAAGAAAATATAGATGGGCAATGGATTATTAAAACTTCTACAGAAAAATTAGTTGGTAAGAAAATTGAGAAAAATGATAGTTTTAATAGTGAACTTGGGACGTTTATAGTTAAAAAGGTTAGTATGACAGAATTGAGTAGTAATATTTTTATACAAGGTCAATATGTGAATGAAGAAAGTTTTTATAAAACTAATTTAATGATAAAGGATATAGATGGAAGAGTATTACCTTTTGAAGTTTTACAAAATAGTTGTGATAAGAATAAAAACTTTGAAAGGCATATAGAGATAAAAGAAAATCTAAATGGAATAGAAAAAATATTTATTTCAGATGTAAATGGAGCAAAATCAATAAATAAGGTAATAGATGGAATTACACATGAGTTAATACAGTTTAATGGTTCAAGAGATATGAGTTTTGAAGAAAAAGTATTAAGTAGAAAAGCAACACTTGAAGAAATAAAAGCTGGATACATTGGTACAGATGTAAATGCGTATGTTAATATAAATGAGAAAAACCATAAGAATTTAAATGAGCTTATAGGTGATAAAATTTATGTATCGAATGATGCGAGTATAGAAATTTTAGAAATAAAGGATACCTTAGATGGTACAAAATTTAAATTTAAAATCGAAGGTTATTATGACTATAAAAATTTATCCTCTCTTACTGTGGTTGATGAAAATATGAATTTTATCACAAGAAGAGAAGGGCAAAGGGGAGCCGCTATTGAGGATGCTAAGGAGAATATCTATAGTATGAGTATAGACAAAATTGATAAAAATAAAAAATATGTAGTAGGAGTACGGAAAGTAACTGATTTAGAAGAAAGTAAGTTAAATATGGAAATTAATTTAAAGTAATAGGAAGGATTGTAGCATAGTTTTTTTGAAATGCTACAATCTTTTTATATTTCTGATTATATAGAGGTTTTTATGTGAAAAATTTAGATGTAATGTAAAAATTATAGAAATATAAAATACTAGGTATATTTTTATAAAGTAGTTTAGTAGAATGTTCGAGAATAGGTGAAGAGTGTTAGATGGTTAAGGGGGAGTTTTAATGTTTAGTACAAATGTGGATATGTTAAAAGGGAAGATTTTAAAAACTATTGTAATATTTGCAATACCACTTTTAATATCTAGTCTATTTCAACAGTTGTATAATACGATTGATATTATGATAGTTGGGCATTACTTAGGAGAAACATCTCTTGCAGCAATAGGTGCAAGTGGTGCTATTTATGAGCTATTAGTAGGATTTGCATTAGGAGTTGGAAATGGTTTAAGTATAGTAGCATCTAGAGCATATGGAGCGAAGGACAAAAAACTTGTTAAAAAATCAGTAGGTGCTTCTCTTATTATAGGTATAGGTCTTACTGTAGTTATGATGCTTATAGGACATTTTTTCTTGTTTGATTTATTAAAATTAGTTAATACACCAACAGATATTATAGAAGAATCATATTCATATATTTATGTAATATCTATGTCTGTTGGCGTAATGTTTTTGTATAATCTTGTAGCTGGGCTTTTAAGGTCTATAGGAAATAGTGTAATGCCACTTGTTTTTCTTATAATATCATCAATAATAAATATTATTTTAGATATAGTTTTTATTACAAATTTTGATATGGGTATTAAGGGAGCAGCTTTTGCAACAGTTGTTGCTCAAGGGATATCTGGAGTTTTATGTATTATATATATTTTAAAAAAGACAGATGTATTGATTCCTAAAAAGGAACATTTTAAATTTGAACTAAAATTATATAAAGAGTTATTAGGACAAGGTTTATCTATGGGAATAATGTTATTGATAGTTTCAGTTGGTACAGTAATATTGCAAACTAGTATAAATGGGTTTGGAAATATAATTATAGCAGGACATACAGCCGCTCGTAAGATAGGTGCTTTTGTAATGATGCCAATAATATCCTTATCTATGAGTCTTGCAACATTTGTATCGCAAAATAAAGGAGCAAATGAAGGTGAAAGAATTAGAAGAGCTATATTTTTAACTAATATAACTGAAATAGTGTTAGGTTTTGCCTTAACTATAGTATTGGTTTTTTTAGCTCCATTTTTTATGAGGACTATATCAGGGTCAAGCAATGTAGAATTAGTTAATATAGGAACAAAATATATTATTATAAATGGTTCTTGTTATGCTATTTTAGGGATACTATTGAATTATAGAAATGCACTTCAAGGTATTGGGGAAAAAGTATTGCCTTTGTTTTCAAGTATAATCGAATTTATAGGGAAAATATTATTTGTCTTTTTAGTCATTCCAAAGCTTTCTTATTTTGGGGTAATAATATGTGAACCTATTATATGGTGTCTTATGCTTATGCAACTTGCAAGTTGTTTTTATAAAAATGAATATATAAAACAGATTAAAGAAAAAAAGTTAAATGCATAAGATAAAAAAAATCTTGTAAAAACTTTAATTATTGAAAAATTTTCGACAATTCATAAAACAATATGTTTAATAATGTTTTTTTAATACAAATTTTATCGTTAAAGTATGAATTTTTAAGGAAAAAAGTTTTCATAAATCAAGGAAAAATGCATATATGCTATTGATTACCAATAAATGTAAATTGTATAATTATGTATATAATTTAAATTGAGAACTTGGGGGCGATAGTGTGGGATGCTTTAGTTTAGGTGTAGTATGTAATAATTTAGAAGAGGTTAATGATTTAGTATATCCATTTCATAATGAGTTTATAGGATATTATCCTAAGGAATATTACGAGAGAAATCCAGATGAAAAGAAATATTTGAAGTTTAATAGTTTTAGTCGAGATATAGAAAAAGAGTGGGGAGAATTAACTTTAATAGAAAAACAGAAATTTAATGAAAATATAGAAAGATTTGCTGATGTTAAATATGGCTATTATTATAATGAAGATAGAAGTGATATAGGATATTATGAAAATACTAATGGGAAAATGATTTGTTTTGAAATTGGAGGTAAATTTACTGGTGCAATAAAGACAAAAGGTAAATTTGGGAGAAATAAAGCAGTTAGCCATGCGAGAGTTGAAGATATAATAATTCCAAGTAGAAAAGAGAAATTTGGAACATATGCATTAGTTAACGATGGAAAGTGGATTAGCGTTGATGATTATGACAATAGAGATGAATGGTTTTATATTAACTATAAGAGAATTATAAAAAAACTTCCAAAAGAAAAAATTTTAGTTATTGTTGAATGTTTATATAAATGATTTAGAAAAATATTTATTTAATATTAGATTTATTTGTATAAATTATGAAATATATGGTAATAATCACGAGTAAGAGGTGATTATAATGGATTTTAGAGGTAAAATGCCTAAAAAGGATAAATTAAAACCAATCATTGCAATAGTATCAAGTATAGTAGTTTTTGCAACAGTATATTTAGGTTCATACTATTATAAAATTAGTACTATAGGAAATGGTAAAGATAAAACTACTGATGTAATGGTTAAAGACTCAAATGAGTTTAATGATTCTGCAATAATATATTTCACAAGAAAAAATATTAATAATGAAGATGAAGTTTATTATAAAGTAACAGTAGGAGAATTTAAGAAAAAGTTAAATGTTAAAGAGTTATCTAAAGACGAGCTTGTAAAAGCTTTAGAAAAAGAAGGTTATAAGCAGGGCACTGCTAAGGATGGAAATTTAGCATTTACAAAGGAAAATGGAACAGGACTTGAAGCTAATAAATATTATATTGGTGATAAAGATGGATATGTAGCTATTTTCAAGACAGATGAAAATGGAAATGCATTTATAGAAAAACAGTCAGATATATCAAATAGAAGAACTAAAAATTTTCCAAATCCAGATATAGAACTTATAGAAGGCTTTGAGCTTAAATTTGATACAAGACAAGAATGTGAAGATATTATTATAAACTATACAACATAGAGTTTTTATTATATTTTTTATAATTTCAAAGATAGTAAAGGACATTAGACGTAAGTCTAGTATGTCCTTTTTTGTATTATTGATAATATCAGTTGTTCATGTTAAAGTATTATGTAGACCGTAATTTTTAGGAGTGATTTTAGAATGTACGAATATATAAAAGGTGAATTTAGAGGGCTTAATAAGGATTATATAGTTTTGGAGAATGGTGGAATAGGATATAAAATTTTCACATCAGGAAATACTATTGCTAATATGCCAAAAGTATCAGAAGAGGTTAGACTTTTCATAGAACAAATAGTTAGAGAAGATTTCATAGGTTTATATGGATTCTTAACAAAAGATGAGTTAGAAATGTTTAATAAGCTTTTAGGAATAAATGGAGTAGGAGCAAAAGCAGCACTATCATTATTATCTATTAGCACTGTATTAAACTTAAAATATGCGATTATTATGGGCGATGAAAAACATATTACAAGGGCGCCTGGGATAGGGAAAAAAACTGCTCAAAGAATTATCTTAGAGCTTAAAGATAAACTTAAAAAAGATGATTCTTTATCAGCACAAAATAAAGAAGGCATGGATATAAATATGCTAGAATTAATAGCTGGAAATGAACAAAAAGAGGCTGAAGCAACAGAAGCATTAGTTGCACTTGGATATACAGATAAAGAAGCTAAAAAGGCGTTAGCTAAATTAGATATGACAGAAACTATAGAAAATATAATAAAAGAGAGTTTAAAACTTTTAATGAGTTAAGGAGAGATGGCTTTGGATGATAGAATAATAACTTCTAAAGAAATGCAAGCTGATACTAATAATGAATATAGTTTAAGGCCTGATAGAATTAATGAATATATAGGACAAGACAAAGTAAAAGAAAGACTTAATATATTTGTTGAAGCTGCAAAAAGAAGAGAAGAAGCATTAGATCATGTTATTTTATATGGACCACCTGGACTTGGAAAGACTACACTTGCTAGTATTATTGCAAAGGAAATGGGCGGTAACCTTAAAATAACATCAGGGCCAGCAATTGAAAGAGCTGGAGATTTAGCTGCTATTCTTACAACACTTAATTCTAATGATGTTTTGTTTATTGATGAAATACATAGACTTAATAGGAGTGTTGAAGAGATATTATATCCTGCCATGGAAGACTATGTACTAGATATTATAATAGGTAAGGGTGCAGCCAGTAAATCAATAAGGTTAGACTTACCAAAATTTACGTTAATAGGAGCTACAACTAGAATAGGAATGCTTAGTGCACCTCTTAGAGATAGATTTGGAGTTCTTTGTTCTATGGAATATTATACAACAGAGCAACTTTGTGAAATTATAATAAGAAGTGCATATATATTAGGGTGCGAGATTACAAGAGCAGGAGCTATAGAGATAGCAAGAAGGTCAAGAGGAACACCAAGAATAGCTAATAGGCTTTTAAAAAGGGTTAGAGATTATGCCGAAGTAAAATGTGATAATATGATTGACGAAGATGCGGCAAAATATGCTTTAGAACTTTTAGACGTAGATAAAGAAGGGTTTGATAGAGTTGATAATAATATATTGAATGCTATAATAGATAATTTCAATGGTGGACCTGTTGGGATAGAGACTTTATCATATTTTGTTGGTGAAGAGTTAGATACTATTGAAGATGTATATGAACCATATTTACTTCAAAAAGGTTTTATTGTTAGAACTCCAAGAGGCCGTATGGCAACAGAAAAAGCTTATAAGCACTTAGGAAAAGATATAAATAAGAATAAAAAAGTTGCAAATGATGCACAGTGTACTTTATTCTAATTAATATATATTAAAAAAGAGATAGAGGCTAACTCTATCTCCATATTTTATTAAATGTTTTCTAGAGTTTAAATAAAAATTTATGTTCTAGAAAGTATATTTTGAAAATGACTTTACTTTTAAAGTAAATGTAGAGTTTGATTACTAGATGATAAAAAAGAGGTGTAATTTAATGCAAGTTAAAGATTTTTACTTTGATTTACCAGAGGAGCTTATAGCACAGTGTCCTCTAGAAAAAAGAGATGCATCAAGACTTATGGTTGTACATAGAGATACAAGAGAAGTTGAGCATAAACATTTTAGTGATATAGTTAATTACTTAAGAGAGGGAGATACTTTAGTTTTAAATAATACTAGAGTACTACCAGCAAGACTTATAGGAGTTAAAAAAGAAACAGGTGCTAAAATAGAATTTTTATTACTTAAAAGAATTGAAGGAAATAAGTGGGAAGCACTTGCAAAGCCAGGTAAAAAGGTGAGAGAAGGTGCACAAGTTGTTTTTGGTGATGGACAATTAGAAGCAACTGTAATTGGAATTGGAGAAGAAGGTAGTAGAATAATAGAATTTAAATATCAAGGGATTTTTGAAGAAGTTTTAGATGAACTTGGACAAATGCCACTACCTCCATATATTCATGAAAAGTTAGATGATAAAGAAAGATATCAAACTGTCTACTCAAAAGAAAAAGGTTCAGCAGCGGCACCAACAGCTGGGTTGCATTTCACAACTGAGCTTTTAGAAGAAATAAAGGCAAAAGGTGTAAATATAGCTTATGTAACACTACATGTTGGGCTTGGAACATTTAGACCTGTTAAGGTTGAAGATATTAACGATCATATTATGCATTCAGAATATTATCATTTAGATGAGGAAAATGCAAAGTTAATTAATGATACAAAGAAAAATGGTGGAAGAATAATATCAGTTGGTACTACATCAACAAGAACTCTTGAGACTATTGGTGATGAAAATGGAAATGTTAGAGAAGCAAGTGGATGGACTTCTATATTTATTTACCCAGGATATAAATTCAAAGTAATAGATAATTTAATAACAAACTTCCATTTACCGGAGTCAACTTTAGTTATGTTAGTTTCTGCCCTTGCAGATAAAGAACTAATAATGGGAGCTTATGAGAAAGCAGTTGAAGAAAAATATAGATTTTTCTCATTTGGAGATTCTATGTTTATAGATTAATACTAGATAACTTATGAAAAAAATGTTATAAGTATAAGAGTATATTTTAAGATTTAGAAAGATAAGGATGTGAAATACAGTGTCAGAGAATTACACATTAATAAAAAAAGATGGTAAAGCTAGAAGAGGTGAGTTTAGAACAGTACATGGTACTATACAAACTCCTGTATTTATGAATGTCGGAACACTTGCAGCTATAAAAGGTGCTGTTTCATCAATGGATTTAAAGGATATAAGATGTCAAGTTGAGTTATCTAATACTTATCATTTACATCTAAGACCAACAGATACTGTTGTAAAAGAGCTAGGTGGAATACATAAGTTTATGAATTGGGATAGACCTATTCTTACAGATTCAGGCGGATTCCAAGTGTTTTCATTAGCTGGATTAAGACAAATAAAAGAAGAAGGTGTACATTTTAGATCACATCTTGATGGACATAAAATTTTTATGGGTCCAGAAGAGAGTATGCAAATACAAAGTAATCTTGCATCAACAATAGCAATGGCTTTTGATGAATGTATAGAAATACCTGCTCCAAGAGAATACGTTTTAAATTCAGTTGCTAGAACAACAAGATGGCTTAAAAGATGTAAGACTGAAATGGATAGATTAAATACATTAGATACTACTATAAATAAACATCAAATGTTATTTGGAATTAACCAAGGTGGAGTTTATGAAGATATAAGAATTGCTCATGCTAAGGAAATTGCAGAACTAGATTTAGATGGTTATGCAATAGGTGGTCTTGCTGTTGGGGAAACTCATGAGGAAATGTATAGAATAATAGATGCTGTTGTACCTCATCTTCCACAAGATAAGCCTATATATTTAATGGGAGTTGGTACACCTGCTAATATACTTGAGTCTGTAGAAAGAGGAGTAGATTTCTTTGATTGTGTTTTACCAGCAAGAAATGGTAGACATGGGCAAGTATTTACAAGTCACGGTGCAGTAAAAATTATGAGTAAAAAATATGAACTTGATGCCACACCAATTGATGAAAATTGTGAATGTCCTGCATGTA
Source organism: Sarcina sp. (assembly GCA_051650825.1). Lineage (GTDB taxonomy): Bacteria > Bacillota > Clostridia > Clostridiales > Clostridiaceae > Sarcina. The sequence continues at coordinate 24,757 of JBOFRC010000138.1, forward strand.
AAAGTTACACAAAAGCTTATATAAGACACTTATTTAAAGCTAAAGAGATGCTTGCAATGAGATTATGTGTTCTTCATAACTTATACTTCTATAATAAAATGATGGAAGAAATAAGAGATGCAATAGACAATGATTGTTATGCAGAGTATAAAGCTAAAAAGCTTAGTGATTGGGGTATAAATTAAAAACTTCAATTATATAAAAAATACTTTGTTATAGTTTTTAAAATTTAATTTGTTTATATTTATCAGTAAATATTTTATTAATGATCTTACTTTATGGTAAGTATATTAAAGTAGAAGATTTACTATTTAGATAAAAATACATTATATGAATTTGTTTGAGACAGAGTTTTATGGTGTGTTAAACTAATAAAATGAAATTTATTTTATATAAAAGGGAGTGTTAAATATGAGCTTAGAAGGAATGTTAATTACTTTTGGTCCAATAGTAATCATGTTTATAGTTTTCTGGGTATTAATGATTATGCCAGAAAAAAGAAGACAGAAGAAATATTCAGGAATGCTTAGTGAACTAAGAGTGCATGATAAAATAGTTACTAAAGGTGGAATAATAGGAAGAATCCATAAAATAAATGGTGATGAAATTATTATAGAATCAGAAGGTACAAAGTTTAGAATTGCAAAACAAGGTATAAACACAAAACTTGAAAAAGGTGCTGAAAAGCCAGAGATTCAATAATAAAAAGCAGGTATGGTATACCTGCTTTTTTTGACAATTAATATATGTTAGAGGAACTAAATTTGTGAGTGATTCATAAAAAGTTTGTAACTTTAAAGATTTTCGTATAGAAAAATCATTAGAATCTAAAAAAATTCATAAAATCTTTTAATTAATTTAAAAGTGTGGTAAAATTACTACTGAATTGTTTATGAATGGAGGAACTGGATAATGAAACATATAAAGACAATAAATAAATCAAACTTAAAAAAGAGCTTACAAAGACCTGGATGCAAAGAGTGCGCTAACTCATGTCAATCAGCTTGTAAGACATCAGCAACAGTTGCTAACTTACCTTGTGAATACACAGAAAACTAATATTAATCATAAGTGGCAGTAGTCTTATGGCTACTGCCACAAATTCTAGTTGTAAATATGAGGAGGAAAGTATAGATGTCATTAGTTCATAAATTTAAGCAAGATGGTTATTATTATGTCATAGATGTTAACTCAGGGAGTTTCCATGAAGTGGACGAGTTAGTTTACGATATGATAATAAACTTTGATAAGCTTCCAAGCTTTGAGGAAATAGTAGCAAAGGTTGGAAATAAACACTCAGTAGAGGATATGAAAGAAGTTTACGAAGAACTTGAATATTTAGTTAATGATGGAGACTTATATTCAGAAGATTTATATGAAGAAGTGGCTATGACAGATGATTCAGAGTCATTCTTCAAAGCAGTTTGTTTAAATATCGTTCACGACTGTAACTTAAGATGTAAATACTGTTTTGCAGATGAGGGAGAATATAATCAAGGCTGTAGAAAACCAATGTCATTTGAAGTGGCTAAAAAAGCAATTGATTTTGTTATCGCAAATTCAGGAAATAGAAGAAATATAGAGATAGACTTATTTGGTGGGGAGCCAATGATGGTTTATCCAACAATACAAAAAATTGTTGAATACGGTCATGAGGAAGGTCCAAAACATAAGAAAAATATTAGATTTACTATGACTACAAATGCAACTCTTTTAAATGAAGAGAAAATGGAATACTTAAACAAACATATGGGTAATATAATTCTATCTATAGATGGAAGACCAGAAGTTAACGATAAGGTAAGAATCAGAATTGATGGTTCAGGAAGTTATAAAAGAATATTACCTAACATTAAAGCAATGGTAGCTAAAAGAGATGATGATAAACTTTATTATGCAAGAGGAACATTTACAAGAAATAATACTGATTTCTATGAAGATGTTATGCACCTTGTAAATGAAGGATTTGATGAAGTTTCTGTAGAGCCAGTTGTTTTACCAGATGAGCATCCTTTATCAATAAGAAAAGAAGATTTACCAGAGATATTTGAACAATATGATAAAATATACTCAGAAATCTTAAAAAGAAGAAAAACAATGGAAAATCCATTCAAATTCTATCACTTTAATATTGATTTAAATGGTGGTCCTTGTGTTTATAAAAGAATATCAGGATGTGGAGCAGGACATGAATATGTTGCTATAACACCAGATGAAGAAATCTATCCATGCCATCAATTTGTTGGTAAGCCAGAATTTGTTCTTGGAACATTAGATACAGGTATTGAAAAGAAAGATATGAGTACAGAGTTTAAAGTTGCTCACATTTATAATAAACCAAAATGTAGAAAATGTTGGGCTAGATTCTATTGTAGTGGTGGATGCCAATCAAATAACTATGCCTTTAATGGAGATATACATGACCCATACGAAATTGGATGTTTAATGCAAAAGAAAAGAATTGAAACAGCTATAGCTTTAAAAGCTAGAACTGATCAAGACTGCCCAGAGTATGTAGAAAGTATGAAAAATAAAAAGGCAGCAACAAAATAATAATAAATAATTAACTAATAGGGATTTACCAATTATTGCTATGTAAAGTAAAAAAGGGTATAATTCTATTGAAGAGATTTACAGAGGGGGAAGACCATGAAGACTAAAAGAACAAAAAAAGGGAAAGTCAGCAGTACAATTCTTTTTCTAGTTTCTATTGCTCTTATAGGACTTTTTGCCTTTGCAGGGTTCAAAGGCTTTAGTATTGGTGGATATCAAGTAAAGCCTTTTGAACAATTAATAACTAAGGGATTAGACCTGCAGGGTGGAGTTTCTGTTCTTATGGAAATTCAAGAAAAAGATGTAACGCCACAAATGCTTCAAAGAGTAAAGGATTTAATATCTTTAAGAGTTAATAAGATGGGAGTTGCAGAAACTGTTGTTACAACACAAGGTGACAATCAAATATTAGTCAACATACCAGGTAAATATGATTCGAATAACATAGTTCAATCATTGACACAAACAGGGACTCTAGAGTTTTTAGATCCGAATGGAAGCGTAATATTAACAGGAAAAGATGTAACAAAAGCTACAGCATATATTGATAGTCAAACTGGCCAACCGGTGATAGGTCTTGAATTTAATGATGCTGGTAAGAAGGCTTTTGCACAGGCAACACAAGAGAATATAGGAAAGCAAATTAAAATTACAATGGATGGGCAAACATTAACAGACCCAACTGTTCAAAGTGCAATAACTAATGGGCAAGCACAAATTACAGGTAATAGATCAATGGTGGATGCTCAAAGAATAGCTGGAGTAATAAATGCGGGAGCACTTCCTGTACCAGTAAAAGAAGTTTCAGTAGAAACTGTAGGAGCACAACTTGGTGCATCAGCATTACCAAATGCTATAAAAGCGGGTACTGTAGGAGTATGTGTTATATTCCTATTCCTAATAGCATTTTATAGAATGCCGGGAGTTGCAGCAAGTTTAGCACTAAGTGTTTACGTATTATTAGTATTGTTCGCTTATATAGGAATGAGAGTTACTTTGACCTTGCCGGGAATAGCAGGGTTCCTGCTAACCATAGGGATGGCGGTTGATGCGAACGTTCTGATATTTGAGAGGACGAAAGAGGAGTTGCGACTTGGAAGAACTTCTAAAGCTGCAATTAAATCAGGATTTAAAAATGCAATGTCATCAATTCTTGATTCAAATACAACAACAATAATAGCAGCGCTTGTATTATACTTCTTAGGTTCAGGACCAGTTAAAGGTTTTGCACTTACACTTATGATAGGTATAATAATAAGTATGTTCACAGCTATATTTGTAACTAAGTTCTTTATGGGATTATTATTCGATATGGGATGGCTTAATAAACCTATAGTTTTTGGAGTAAGAGTTAAAGGAGGTAAACCAAATGCTGAAAATAGTGGAGAAAAGTAAGATCTGGTTTAGTATTTCTTTATTACTTATAATCGTAGGTATAGGATTTATAGCGTTCAAAGGACTTAACTTTGGTATAGACTTTAAAGGTGGTACTCAAGTAGTAGTACAAATGAATCAAGGATTTAGTAAACCTGAGGCAGATCAAATAGTACAACAGTATGCTCCAGGTTCTGTCACAAACACTGTTAATAACGATCAGTATGCTATAAAGTCAACGACTTTAACAACAGCACAAGTACATGATATGGTTAATAGTTTAGCAAAAAAATTTGATTTAAAAGGTGATCCATTAGTACAGGAAAATCAAATAGGACCATCAGTAGGGAAACAACTTACTAGAGATTCCGTACTTGCTCTTATAGTAGCTATAATAGCAGTGTTGATTTACGTAATAATAAGATTTAAAGCTGATTATGGTATAGCAGCAATTCTTGCTCTAATACATGATATTGCTATGACTGTAAGTGTATATGCAATATTCAGAATAACAGTAGATACACCTTTTATAGCAGCTATACTAACCATAGTTGGGTATTCGCTTAATGATACTATAGTTATTTTTGATAGAATAAGAGGTAACGTTAAAAAAATGCCAGGTTCAACGCCTGAAGAGATTGCAAATGTTAGTATACGTCAGACTATGACAAGATCTATAAATACAACTCTTACAACTCTTGTGAGTATTGTAGCTGTTTATATATTTGTTCCAACGATTAGAGACTTTGCTTTACCATTAATAATTGGTATTGCTTGTGGTGCTTATTCTTCAATATTCATTGCAAGTCCTATCTGGTGTAAACTTAGACATAGAAATAAAAAAACTAAAAAAAAGGTTAAAAAAGCTAAGTAGTTTTTAAACTTTGAATTTTAAGTAATATGAGACTTATTTATAAGTTTTCATATTACTTTTTTTTATTTCTAAAAATATTTGTCAAATTAGGGATTTTAAATTATAATAGAATGTGTTTTCTTTTAAAAATATGGAGGAGTTAAATTATGCATAAGCTTTGGGAAAGTATATATTCACCGAATTACATATCGGGTTATAACCCTTTTAATGTTAAAAATATGAATAAGGCTATTGAAAGATTAGTAGCAGCTATAAATGATAGACAAAAAATTGTGATTTATGGCGGTTATGATGTTGATTGTATATCGGGCATATCAGCATTTCTTTTAGTATTAAAATATTTAAATGCAGATGTTGAATACTGTATTGCAAATGTTAATAGTGAAGATAATTATGATTTGAAAGAAGATACTTTAGAAAATGATATTGCATTTTTAGGAACAAAGCTTTTGATAACTGTAGGATGTGGATTGGATAATTCAAAGATTGAAAACTTTTGTAAGTCTAAGAATATAGACGTTATAATTACAGAAAATAAAAAGAAAAAATCTACATACGAATCCATATATATAAATCCAAGTGAAGAAAAGAGTCTTTATAGATACAAAGATATAAGTCAAAGTGGAGTAGTTTTTAAATTAATGCAAGCTATAGCTATTTACTATAACATGAAAAGTATTAATAGATATCTTGATTTAATATTAATAGGTGGTCTAACTAAAAGAATTGATTATGTTGGAGAGAATCGAATAATATTAAAAGAAGGTATAACATATTTAGATAGAACTAATAACGTAGGACTTATAGCTGTTAAAAAGTTTCATAAGATAATAGAGTTAAACGGCGAAAATATTGAAAAGATAATAAGTACAATAACTCCACGAGAAGGAGCTATTTCAAAAAAAGATAATGCAAAAATTATTGTAGAGCTATTAACGACAGATGACGAAGATAGAGCAGAGCAAATAACTAAATATCTACATAATGAAAAATTTAGATTATAGTGTCAAATAAAAACTACGTAGTTTTTATTTGATTTTTAGATAAAGTTAAATACTTTACTTGAAATCGTGTTATGTTAATACTACAATTAAAATATATAAGCTGGCTCATTATTTCTAATAAATATTTTGAAGTAGAGAGCCATTTTACATTAATATGAAAAAAATATGTCCTAAGGGGGATTTATAATGAATTTTAAAGATAAAATAAGAGTAATAGAAGATTTTCCAAAAGAAGGAATTAGTTTTAAGGATATTACAACTTTAATAGCTGATAAAGATGCTTTAAAAGCTTCTGTTGATAGAATGGCAGAATTTTTTAAAGATAAAAATGTTGATGTTGTTGTTGGACCAGAAGCTAGAGGATTTATCTTTGGAGTGCCAGTGGCTTATGCTTTAGGTGCTGGATTTGTTCCAGTTAGAAAGCCAGGGAAACTTCCAGGTGAAACAGCAAGCATAGATTATGATTTAGAATATGGAAAAGATACTCTTCAAATTCATAAAGATGCTATCAAACCAGGAACAAGAGTTGCAATCGTTGATGATTTGCTTGCAACAGGTGGTACAATAAGTGCTGTTGCTAAATTAGTAGAAAAATTAGGTGGTGAGGTAGTAGGAATGTCATTTACTATCGAACTTACAGGACTTAATGGAAGAGACAAATTAGAAGGATATGAAATAGATTCAGTTGTTGATTATGAATTTTAACTAGGATTTTTCAAAGATAAAATTTTATCAATTATTAAATATATAACTATGTTATTTACTTAATAAATAATAGTCGGACTTTTACTATGAGTTTATTGAAATGAAGTAAGAAATATACTATAATTAAATATAATAAAGGGCTGGTTTTAACTAACCAGCTTTTATTTTACCGAAATTGTAAGTGAAAGGATGAGAGTCAATGCTAGAAGAATTAATAAAACGAGTTGAAAATGGCAGTAAGGGTGCTAATATAGAGCTCATTAAAGAAGCATATTATCTAGCTTTTGATGCACACATAGAGCAGAAAAGAGAGTCAGGAGAGCCTTATATAACTCATCCTGTTAATGTTGCAATAATACTGGCTGATATGGGTATGGATACAAGTGCTATAATGGCAGGGCTTTTGCATGATGTTATAGAAGATACTAAATATACTTATGAAGATATAGAAGCAAAGTTTGGAACAGAGATAGCTAACTTAGTTGACGGCGTTACAAAGCTTGGGCAGATACAGTATAAAAGTAAACAAGAACAACAGGCAGATAATGTAAGGAAAATGTTACTTGCTATGGCAAGAGATATTAGAGTTATAATAGTAAAGCTTGCAGATAGACTTCATAATATGAGAACATTAAAGCATATGAGACCCGAAAAGCAAAAAGCTAAGGCGCAGGAAACTTTAGATATTTATGCTCCTCTTGCACATAGACTTGGTATGTCTAAAATAAAGTGGGAGTTAGAAGATTTATGCCTTAGGTATATACACCCAGAAGAATATTATACTTTAGTTAAGGATATTGCTGAGAAAAGGGTAGAAAGAGAACATAACATAGAATTAATAGTTGATGAAATAGATACAAACCTTAGAAGTGCAGGTCTTGAATGTGAAATAGAGGGAAGACCAAAGCATTTTTATAGTATATACAAAAAAATGGTTACTAAAAATAAAAATTTAGATCAAATTTTTGACCTTACAGCCATTAGAATATTAGTTGATAATGTTAAGGATTGCTATGCAGTTCTTGGTATAGTTCATACTATATATAAACCTATACCAGGAAGATTTAAGGACTATATAGCTATGCCTAAACCTAATATGTATCAATCATTACATACGACAGTTATAGGAAGGGCCGGTAGAACATTTGAAATTCAAATTAGAACATTTGAGATGCATAGAACTGCAGAATATGGTATAGCAGCTCACTGGAAGTATAAGCAAGGAGATGCTGCAAAAGAACATGCTTTTGAAAACAAGCTAGGGTGGCTTGATGAAATTTTAGAGTGGCAAGATGAAACATCTGATGCTGAAGAGTTTATGGAAGGATTTAAACTTGATTTATTTTCCGATGAAATTTTTGTATTTACACCAAAAGGTGTAGTTATAGATTTACCATCAGAGGCAACTCCTATAGATTTTGCTTATAGAATACATACAGATGTAGGGAATAGATGTATAGGTGCAAAAGTAAATGGTAAAATGGTTACTTTAGATTATAATTTAAAAACAGGGCAAATTGTCGAGATATTAACATCGACAAATTCAAAAGGTCCTAACATGTCTTGGTTAAATTTTGCTAAAAGCAATCAGGCAAGGTCAAAAATAAAGCAATGGTTTAAGAGGATAAGAAAAGAAGAGAATATAGAAAAAGGAAAAGACTTAATTGAGAAAGAAGCTAAAAAACAAAGTATTAACTTTATGGATATTGCAAAAGGGGAAAAATATGAAAAGTTAATGAAAAAACTCAATTACAATTATATAGATGATATTTTTGCAAGTGTTGGTGCTGGGGTAATATCGGCTACAAATGTTATTTCAAAGCTTAAAGATGAAGAGACAGAAATAGTAAGTGCTGAAAAGATTAAAGTAGAACTTGAAGAGAAAAAAGCAAAAAATGAGAAAAGTAAAAATAAGAATAAAAACAAGAAAGTTAATAATTCTGGTGTTTCAGTTAAAGGATTAGATAATCTAATGATTAGGTTTGCTAAATGTTGTAATCCTGTGCCTGGTGACAATATAGTTGGATATGTAACTAAAGGCAGAGGGATTTCTGTTCATAGAGAAGATTGTAGTAACTTTAAACATATAATAGAAGTTAGAGATGAAAAGGTTGTTGAAGTATCTTGGATGGCAGCATCATCAGGTGGATATGAAGCTGAGATTGAGATTATAGCAGAGGACACATCGGGATATTTATCAGAAGTTATGATGATAATATCTGATATTAAAGTTGAACTTGTAGCACTTAATGCAAAAACAACTAAAGATAATTTAGCTCATATTAATATGAAAGTTAAAATAGACTCAGTAGAAAAGCTTAAGGATCTAATGAAAAAGTTTAGACGAATTAAGGGAACTAGAGATGTATATAGAGTTAAGAATTAATTATTAGGATGTGGAGTAATGAGAGCTATAGTTCAAAGAGTTACATCATCTAAAGTTATGGTTAATGATAGCGTTGTTGGAAGTATAAAAAATGGTTTCAATGTTCTCATAGGAATAAAAAAAGATGATACAATTGAAGATTTAAAATATATAAAAGATAAAATTATAAATCTTAGAGTATTTACGGATGAAAATGATAAGATGAACTTGTCATTAAAAGATGTTGATGGTGAATTATTATTGATATCACAGTTTACACTTTATGGAGATTGTAGAAAAGGTAGAAGGCCTAATTTTATGGAAGCATTAAGTGGAGAAGAAGCTAAAAAGCTTTATGAAACTTTTGTTCAAATGTGTAAAGAAGATGGAATGAAAGTTGAAACTGGAGTTTTTGGAGCACATATGCAGGTTTATATAGAAAATGATGGACCAGTAACACTTATGCTTGAAAGTGACAAAAGTTTTTAGAAGGAGATGAGTAGTATGATATTAAAATCAATAGCCGTTGGAGCTTACCAAGAAAATTGTTATTTTTTAATAGATGAAACAACTAATGAATGTGTAATATTTGATCCAGGTGCACAGGCTGATTATATTTTAGCTGTTATCAAGCAGTTAAATATAACTCCTAAATATATTCTTTTAACACACGCACATTTTGATCATGTTGGAGCCATAGAAGAAATAGTTAATCAATTTAAGATACCATTTTATGTTAATAAAAATGATTATGATATGCAAAAAGTTGATACTCAATTATTTACTACTACAATTATGCCAAATGGATTTATAGAAGATGGTGATACTTTTAATTTAGGGAATAATATAATAAAGGCTATTACAACACCAGGTCATACACCAGGTGGAATATGCTTCTTAGCTAATGATATGCTAATAACAGGAGATACATTATTTAATGGTTCTATAGGGAGAACAGATTTTACAGGTGGAGACTTTAATACATTAATTTCTTCAATAAAAGATAAATTGCTTGATCTTGGTGATAATACAAAGGTTTATCCAGGACATGGAGAACCTACAACTATAGGGATGGAAAAAAAGCAAAACCCATATATTTTAGGAGATAATTATGTATATTAACATTAAGATGAATGACGAAAAGTATAGATATCACATATATCAAATGTTTAATATTTTCTATACTTTTGATGATATAAAAGTTAACGATGATAAAAAAGAGTACAATTATGAAGTTGAAATAGGTGAGATTTTAGAGGATGCAATAAGTGCATCTTCTGAAAATCTTATAAATAGAATGAGAATTTCAAATTTTGAAAAAGAAGAATTTTATGATTTACCATTAGAAAATACAGTTCAAGCAATTAAAAGAGCTATATTTTCATTCCTTACTGATACTTTAGATAAAGTATATCCTTGGGGAACTCTAGTGGGAATAAGACCAAGTAAAATTGCTTCAGATATGATATTAAAAGGAAAAAGTGATGAGCAGATTATAGATCATTTTAAAGATTACTATCTTGCAAGTGAGCAAAAAGCGAAGCTTTGTATAAAAATAGCTAGAAGAGAATTGTCATATATGAATAAAAATAATAAAACAATAGCTATATACCTTGGAATGGCATTTTGTCCTACTAGATGTTTATATTGTTCATTTACAGCTAATCCTATAGGAAGCGCTAAAAAAGATATAGTAGAACTTTATATTGATGCTATGAAAAAGGAAATTAAAGCTATTACTAAGTACATAGAGGAAAATGAATTAATAGTAGATAATGTATACTTTGGAGGAGGTACACCAACTGCTGTAAACAATGAACAGTTTGAAAGTCTAATGAATGAAATATATAATAGTTTTGTTAAAGATAAAGATTTAATAGAGTTTACAGTGGAATGTGGAAGACCAGACTCAATAACTGAAGAAAAACTTTTAACTATGAAAAAATATGAAGTTTCAAGAATTTCTATAAATCCGCAAAGTATGAATGATAATACTTTAAAATCTATAGGAAGAGGTCATTTATCAGATTCCGTAATTGAAAAATTTAATTTGGCAAGAAAGCTAGAATTTGATAACATTAATATGGATATTATAATAGGACTTCCAAATGAAGGCATGGAAAATGTTAAGCATACTGTAGAGGAAATTAAAAAACTGAACCCAGATAGTTTAACTGTTCATGGACTTTCAATAAAAAGAGCTTCTAAGCTTTATGAAAATTTAGTTCTTAAGAAGTCAGTAAAAATAGCAGAGCAAAATGAACTAAATGAAATGTATGAGGCTAGTTCAAATCTTGCTAAAGAATTAGGAATGGAGCCATATTATATGTATAGACAAAAAAATATGGTTGGTAACATGGAAAATGTAGGGTATTCTAAGGAACATTTAGAGTGTTATTACAATATTCAAATGATAGAAGATACACAGACTATTATTGCAATAGGTGCAGATGCTGTGTCTAAAGTTGTTTATATTGAAGAGGGCAAAGGTAGAATTGAAAGATTTGCTAATGTTAAAGATGTTAAAGAGTATATAAATAGAGCAGAAGAAATGATAGAAGGAAAACTAGCTCTTTTAGATACTTTATATAAATAAATTTAAAATAGAATTTAGATTTAAAGCTAAATTAATATTTGAGATAGATAATATTGATTTTGCGAGTAGTGATAACTAAAGTTTAGAATAGAACAAATACTTTTATATTCTAAACTTATAGTTTTAAAAATTTAAAACTAAATAGGAGGGATAACCTTGGCAATACAAGCACAAAAAGGTACTAAAGATATGCTACCACAAAATGCATATAAGTGGCAGTACATTGAGTCAAAGTTAAGAGAAATATCATCAAGATATGGAATAAGAGAAATAAGAACACCTATATTTGAAGCAACTGAGCTTTTTAAAAGAGGGGTTGGAGAAACTACTGATGTTGTTCAAAAGGAAATGTATACTTTTGAAGATAAAGGTGGAAGAAGTATTACATTAAAACCAGAAGGAACAGCACCAGCTGTTAGAGCATTTATAGAAGGTAGTTTATATGCAGATGCACAACCAACTAAGATGTTTTATTTTACACCTTGTTTTAGATATGAAAAAATGCAAAAAGGTAGATTAAGACAGTTTCATCAATATGGAATAGAGGTATTTGGTTCTAAGGAAGCAACAGTTGATGCAGAGCTTATATCATTAGTTATGAATGCATTAAATGAATTTGGTATTAAGGGATTATCACTTAATATAAATAGCATAGGATGCCCTAAATGTAGAAAGGCTTACAATGATGCTCTAAGAGCATATTTACAAAGCAACTATGAGTCACTTTGTGAGACTTGTAAGACTAGATTTGAAAAAAATCCTATGAGAATTATAGACTGTAAAGAAAAGGCTTGTAAGGAAATAGTTAAGGATGTTCCGTTAATATTAGATTATATTTGTGAGGAGTGTAATGATCACTTTACAAATCTTAAAACATATCTTGATGCTATGGGGATAGAATATCAAATAGATCCTCAAATTGTAAGAGGACTTGATTATTATACTAAAACTGTATTTGAAGTTATTAAGGATGGTTTAACTATCTGTGGTGGTGGAAGATATGATGGTCTTGTTGAAGAAATTGATGGACCAATGACTCCAGCAGTGGGCTTTGCTTTAGGTCTTGAAAGATTACTTCTTATTTTAGATGAAGAAGGAATTGTTATTGAAGAGCCTAATAGATTTGATTTATTCATAGGAAATATGAGTGATATAGCTAAAGTTAAGTCTATAGCACTTGCTAATACTCTTAGATCTAAGGGATTAAAAGTAGAGATTGATCACCTTAGTAAAAGTATGAAGGCTCAAATGAAATATGCTAATAAAGTTGGGGCAGAATTTACATCAGTTATTGGTGATTCAGAGATAGAGAATGATGTACTAACACTTAAAAGAATGAGTGATGGGGAAAAATTTGAAACTAAGCTATCAAATATTGATGAAATAGTTAATATAATACTTAATAACAAGTAGGAGGAAATTTGAAATGGCTGAAACATTAAATGGACTAAAGCGTTCAATGATGTGTGGTGAGGTTAGAGAAAACCACATTGGAGAAAAAATTAACCTAATGGGATGGGTTCAAAGAAATAGAAATCTTGGAGGTCTTCAATTTATGGACCTTAGGGATACAGAAGGAGTTATGCAAGTAGTATTTAAAGATACTTTAACAGAAGAATTACTTGCAAAAGCTAAATCTGTAAGAGCAGAATACTGTGTAGCAGTAATTGGTGAGGTTGTTAAAAGAGAATCTGTAAACCCTAATATGCCAACAGGTATGGTAGAGCTTATAGCAGAAGATTTAAAAATATTATCAGAATCAGAGCCAGCGCCTATAGATATAAAAGAAAATAGTGAAACTTCAGAGCAACTTAGATTAAAATATAGATATTTAGATTTAAGAAGAGCTGATATGCAAGAGATATTCAAAATAAGACATAGAACAACAAAAGCAATAAGAGATTATCTTGATACTAATGGATTTTTAGAAATGGAAACACCAATTCTTACTAAGTCAACACCAGAAGGTGCTAGAGATTATCTTGTTCCATCAAGAAATTATCCAGGAATGTTTTATGCATTACCACAATCACCACAATTATTTAAGCAATTATTAATGGTTTCAGGATTTGATAAGTATTTCCAAATAGTTAAATGCTTTAGAGATGAAGACCTTAGAGCAAATAGACAGCCAGAATTTACACAAGTAGACCTTGAGATGTCATTTGCAGACCAAGAAGAGATAATGGCTTTAAATGAGGGGCTTATAAAGCATGTATTTAAAACTGTTAAAGGTATAGATATTGCTACACCTATTAAGCGAATGACATTTGCAGATGCAATGAATAAATATGGTTCAGATAAACCAGATTTAAGATTTGGAATGGAAATTACAAATATAAGTGAAGTTGTTAAAGACGTAGATTTTATGGTATTTAAATCAGCACTTGAAAATGGTGGAAGTGTTAGAGCTCTTTGTTTTGAAGGCGGAGCTTCAATGGGAAGAAAAGATGTAGATAGACTTGGAGAATTTGTTAAAGGATTCAAAGCTAAGGGTCTTGCTTATATTCAATTAAAAGAAGAAGGAATAAAATCTCCAATTGCTAAGTTTTTAAATGATGATCAAATGAATTCAATCATAAGTACTATGAATGCAAAAACAGGAGATATAATTTTAATTGTTGCAGATAAGGACTCAGTAGTTCTTAAGAGCCTTGGTGAACTTAGACTTGAACTTTCTAGAAAGTATGATCTTGTTAAAGATAAAAACGAGTTTAACTTTACATGGATAACAGAGTTTGATCTTCTTGAATTTGATGAGGAAGAAGGAAGATATACAGCTGCTCACCATCCATTTACAATGCCTATGGTAGAAGATTTACATTTATTAGACACAGATCCATCAAAAGTTAGAGCACAAGCTTATGACCTTGTTCTTAATGGAGAAGAACTTGGTGGAGGTTCAATAAGAATTCATGATACTAAGCTTCAAGAAAAAATGTTTGAAGTATTAGGATTTACTAAAGAATCAGCTTGGGAAAGATTTGGATTCTTATTAGAAGCATTTAAATTTGGACCACCTCCACACTGTGGATTAGCATTTGGTCTTGATAGAATGATAATGTTCCTTGCTGGTACAGATAATATTAAGGACGTTATAACATTCCCTAAAAACCAAAATGCATTCTGTTATCTAACACAAGCACCAAACTTAGTTGATGCTAAACAATTAGAAGAACTAGGAATAGATGTGGCTAAAAAAGAAGATAAAGTAGAAGAATAAAATAATATTTATAATAGAGGCTTAGAAATTTAGATTTTCCAAGCCTCTATTTCGTATAAATATTTAAAATAATGTAAAGTTTAATATTAGTTTAATTTTTTATATTTTTGTTAATTGATAAAATTTGGTCTTTTTATATAATGGAATTTGGTATAATTGATACATAGGTATTATAGTAAAATAAATATTTTATTTTAATTTATGGGGGGGACAAAAATGGTATTACCAAAAGATTTTACAATGGTTGCGATATCATTAGCAATAGGGGCATTTTGTGCCTATATGTATCATTTAGATAAAAAGGCTAAAAAAATGAAAGAAACAGAAGAAGGCAAGAGAGAGTATTATGAAAAATATACTCCAAATTATATAAAAAAGAGGCATAAAAAGCTTGGCTTGACGCCTCCAGGAAGACCAGCTGCGAAAGAAGCAAAGGTAAGAATGAGCAAAAAAGAAAGAAGAAAAGCTAAAGAAGAAAATAATTAATAAAAGAGGTTAATATATGGGAGACGAATTATCAAAAGATGAGTTGAGGAGAAAAGATATTATTGTAAGGCTTAGACGTATAGAGGGGCAAGTAAAAGGTATACAAGGAATGATGGAGAAAAATGTATGCCAAAAAGATATTTTAACGCAAGTATCAGCAATAAGGTCAGCGATAAATAAAGTTGGAGTACTTATAGTTGAAAATTATGCGAGAAATTGTATGGGCATATCAGAAGAAGATGATAACTATGAAGGTTTACAAGAATTAGTTAAAACATTAAATAGTTTTATTAAATAGTTAAATTAGAAAAGAGCGGATTTATTCACGCTCTTTTTTTTTCGGTCCATATTTATTTTTAACTCGAGTATAAGTTTTATTTTTAAAATTAATAATCATTCTAGTTATAGTAGATGTGAATATTACGCCAAGAGCAAGACTTCCAGCAGAAGCAAATGTAGATATTGCAAGAGCCCAAGTTTGAGCAATATCACCCTGTACTGCGCTAGACATAGTATAATACATACCACTACCAGGAACTAGAGGAATAAGCCCACAAACAACTAAAGTTGTTACAGGTGTTTTTAATTTTCTTGCTAGTATTTCAGCATAAGAACTGAAAACAACAGCAGATCCAAACATAGATAATGTATTGCTATCACTATAAAATAAAATTATTTTATAGAAATACCAACTTATAGCGCCACCAATAGCAGCCCAAATTAAAAATCTTCCTCGTATATTAAAAATTATTGCAAAAGCCAATGTAGCAACAAAACAAGCTACAGTTTGAATAATTAAATTTTGCATTAAAATTTCCCCCCAAGATGATTAACCCAAATAGTCATAACGGCACCAGTGCCTATTGCTATTGAAATAGCAATAAATATTGCCTCAGCAGCTCTAGTTAGTCCAGATAGTAAATCACCAGCAATAGTATCACGAATAGCATTTGTGATAACTAAACCAGGAACTAAAAGCATTATAGAGCCTATAATTACATGATTTATATTAATTCCAGTTCCAAGAGAACTAAAAAGTATAGCAAGTCCAGCAGCTATAGCGCCACCTATTGCATTTATAAAAAATCCGTTTATAAGTAAACGTTCAGCAACTACTGCAAATAATCGGATACAAAGACCTATGATAAAACAAGCAAAAAAATCTCTTATGCCACCACCAAACAATATAGTAAGACACGCAGCAGCTAACCCAGAACAAAATAGAGTTAACTTATCAGAGTAAATCTTACTATTATCTATTTTCTTTAGCATATCTTCAACTTCTTCAACTGAATATTGATTAACACATAAATCTCTAGATAAATTATTTACAAGGTGAATTTTTTGAAGATTATTACTTCTTACTTTAATTCTTGCAACTAATGTTTTAGTATTTTTATCTTTATCATATATAGAGACCATTATACCTGTTGGTGTAACATAACTTTCTGCAAAATCAACTCCAAAGGATTTACAAATCCTTACGATAGTTTCTTCAACACGATAGGTTTCTCCACCACTTTCTAGAAGTATTTTTCCCGCATGAGTTGAAACATGGAGTATTTTATCTATATTCAAACTTTAGGCACCTCACTTAATAAATAAATTTTAATAATTAAAAATTATTTTATATCATAAATAACCATCTATATAATAGCATAAAAGATTATAAATATATAGGTAAATATTAACATATAAGTCTTGAAAAAAGATAATGTTATAATTATAATAGAATAAACTAAAAATATTAAAATAAATTTAAAAAAATAGTAAATTTATTTTAATTTTCTAGTATGGTTAGGGGTTATAGCTTGAGGGTTTATAGCTAAAGAAAATATAGTTGGGGTGATCAAAATGAATTTTGAAAATTTACAAAAAGAAGATCCAGAATTATTAAAACTTGTGGATAAGGAATTAAAAAGACAACAGGAAGGGATAGAGCTTATTGCATCTGAAAACTTTGCTAGTAAAGCTGTTATGGAAGCTATGGGATCATATCTTACAAATAAATATGCAGAAGGATATCCAGGGAAAAGATATTATGGTGGATGTTCTATAGTAGATGAGGTTGAAGACCTTGCAAGAGATAGAGTAAAGAAAATTTTTGGAGCAGAGCATGCTAATGTACAACCACATTCAGGATCTCAAGCTAATATGGCTGTTTATTTAAGTGTATTAGAAACTGGAGATACTGTTCTTGGTATGAGTTTAAGCGATGGTGGACATTTAACACATGGAGCAAGTGTTAACTTCTCAGGTAGATTATTCAATTTTGTATCTTATGGATTAGATGCAACTACTGAAATGATAAATTATGATAATGTTAGAGAGCTTGCTTTAAAGCATAGACCTAAAATGATAGTTGCTGGTGCGAGTGCATATTCAAGAACTATCGATTTTGCAAAGTTTAAAGAAATAGCAGATGAAGTAGGAGCTTATCTTATGGTAGATATGGCTCATATTGCTGGACTTGTTGCAGCAGGGGTTCACCCATCACCAGTACCTTATTGTGATTTTGTGACATCTACAACACATAAAACATTAAGAGGACCAAGAGGTGGACTTATACTTTGTAAAGAAAAGTATGCTAAAGCTATTGATAAGAATATATTCCCAGGAATACAAGGGGGACCTTTAATGCATACTATAGCAGCTAAAGCAGTATGTTTTAAAGAAGCATTAGAGCCAGAATTTAAAGAATATCAAGAGCAGGTAGTTAAAAATGCAAAAGTTCTTAGTAAATCTTTAGAAGAACATGGATTTAAAATAGTATCTGGTGGAACAGATAACCATTTAATGCTTGTTGATTTAACTAATAAAAATGTTACAGGAAAAGAAGTTGAACAGTTACTTGATACTGTAGGAATTACATTAAATAAAAATACAGTTCCAAACGAACAAAGAAGTCCATTTGTTACTAGTGGTGTTAGAATAGGAACACCAGCAGCTACTACAAGAGGTCTTAAGGAAGATGATATGGTAGAACTTGCAGGTATAATAAATGACGCAATAGCTAATAGAGAAAGTGATTTAACAGAGGTTAGAAATAGAGTTAAAGCTTTATGCGATAAATATCCTCTATATTAGTTATAATTAAATAGAGAAGCATTTAAGCATCTTAAATCAAAGTTTTATATTTTGATTTAAGATGTTTTTTTATTTTTCAAATGATTTTTAATTATTACTTTTTTATTAAGAAGTGGAAAGTAGGCTTTACATTGATATTTTTATGGAATAATATGGATGTAAAGTGAGCTTTACAAAATTTGGGTGAGGAGAAGTGATGAAAAATTTATTAGAAGAGATTAGAAAGAAAAATAAAATAAGTCAGGAAGATTTAGCAAGAGAACTCGAAGTATCAAGACAAACAATTAGTTCGCTAGAAAAAGGACGATATAATCCTTCTATAATTTTAGCGTTTAAAATTGCTAAGTATTTTAATTTAACTATTGAGGAAATATTTTTATATCAGGAGGGTGAAAATGAGTAAAATAAGTTTGTGGTTTTTAATAATAATAATAAACGCACTTATTATTATGGGGGTTAATGGAAATGTAAATGCTACTAGTTTATTAATTGGAATTATATCTGGTGCAATAGGACTTTTATTAAGTTCATTAGTTTTAAAAAGATATAGTAAGGTATATAAAAAGTCTTGGGCTAATCAAGAAATAGAATATAAAGATGAAAGAAATGCGTATATAAGGCAAAAGGCAAAAGCAAAAACTGCTGATATTATGCAGTGGAGTATTATGGGAGTTGCATTTTTAACCATTTTATTAGATATGAATTTTTTGATTACATTAATATTAGTAGGAATGTTTATTTTAGTAAATATTATTGAGTTAGTGTATATGAGTAAATATAATAAGGAGCTTTAGGTGAAAGAATTTATGGAAAAAAAATTAAGTAGACATGCAATTAAGTATTGGATATTAACTGCATGTATAGAGTTAGGCTTTGTAATAGCAGTATTTCTAGGAATTAAATTTGTACCGAATATTTTAGGGATAGAAGGATTAGAAAAATTTTTTTTAGAATATAGTAAGGTTATTAATATTATTTTTGTAGCTATATGTATTTGGAATTTGTTTTATATTCTTATAGAGCCTATGTTTAATTATAAGCAATGGTCATATAAAATCAGTAATGATGAAATATGGTATAAAGAAGGGATTTTTTGGACTAAAGAAGTTTTAATACCAATTGTTAGAATACAAACAATTGATTTAAAGGAAAATCCTTTATGTAAAAGATATAAGATTGCTAATATACAAATTGGTACAGCAGGAGGAAGTTATAAGATTCCTGCAATTGATAAAGAAGAAGTAGAAATTATAATAGAATTTTTAAGAGAAAAAATAAATGAAAATGTCAGAGCAGAGCAGGGAGCATATGTGGATGGAGAATAGAGAATATAGCTTTCGAGCAAAATATATTACTGTTTTAGTTGAAGTAGCACTATTTATTAGAAATTCATTTTTATTATTTTTAATATTATTAGGAGAGCCTATAATAATTTTCTTTTTAGTGGTGTTAAGATTTATTGGAGGATCAGTTTCTTGGTATTTTAAAAAGGTAACTATAAAAGATGAGGAGTTTTCTTATAGTAGTGGTATTTTATTTAAGAAGTCTACAAAAATTCATAAAGATAGATTAAAGGCTATGGATATTTCAAAGAGTATTCTTGGTAGAATGTTTTCATATAGTGTACTTAATATAGAAACAGCAGTGATGGATAAAAAAGTTGGCCCTAGTACAATAACTATTAGAGTTTCTGATAAAGATATAGAAATAATTAAGCAGTATTTATTACTTGCACATATAGAAGATGAAGATAAGGAAGTGCTTTTAGAAGACTCAACACAAGCTGTGACAAAATCAAATGATGATAGTATAAAATATTCTTATATAGCAACTAAAAAAGAATTGTTTTTTCATGGTTTTACATCAGCGGGAGTTGTAATTTGGCTGTTTGGATTATCGCAAGCATATTTTTTCCTTGATGATATAGGTTTAAAGAATCATGCAAATAATATAATAACTACTACAGGCGAGAAGATGGAAGGTACGGGAATACTAGCACTTATAGGTCTTACTATTGTATTTTTTATACTTTTAAATATTTTAGTTGGTATTTTTTATGTTATAAAGTTACATGGGTTTAGAGTTGATATTAGTAAGCATAATGTAAATATAAAATATGGTTTTTTTAATATTAGAGAATTTTCTTTTGAGAGGAAAAAAATAAATGCTGTAATAAGCAATGCTAATATTTTTAGACAAGTATGTGGGGTTAAAGAAATTAATTTATTAGTAAAAGGATATACAGGGATAGGAAATCAAACTATAATATTGAATCCTTTAATAAAAAGTAGTAAAATAAATAATTTTTTAAGTGAAATATTAGATGATTTTGTTATTAGCGAAGAAAGGGAGAGGTTTGAAAAAGGAAAAGTTTTCTTTATTTTAAAACCTATTGTTTGTAATTTTATTGTGAGTATAGTACTAATGATATTATTTAAAAATAAATTTTTTGTTTTATATAATTTTCTTTCTGTGTTTAATTTGATAGGTAGAATGTTAATAATAAAGAATACATCACTTGCTTATAACAATAGGTATGTTATAGCTACATCAGGAGGGTTCTATGTAGAAGAGAAAAGGTTTAGGACTAAAAGTATACAAACGCTAATAGCTAAAGAATCAGGTGTATTACGTAGACTTAAAGTTGCAAATATTTCAATATATTATTATAGTGAAACAGGTGGAGGTATTTGTACTAGACATATGAAAAAAGAAAACTTGTACAAATTAAACTCTTTACTTAAAATTAATGCATATAATAGAGGAGAAGTAACAAATGAAAATAAGCAAAACAAACGCTATGAGAATATTAGACAAAGCTAAAATAGATTATCAAATGAGAGAATATGATTCTAGTGATGGGCATATAGATGGACTTGCTGTAGCTAATAAAGTTGGAAAAGATCCAAAAGAGGTTTTTAAAACATTAGTGACGATAGGGCATAGTAAAACTTACTATGTTTTTGTGATACCAGTTGCACAGGAACTTGATATGAAAAAAGCAGCTAAATCTGTAAGCGAAAAAAATGTAGAAATGATACATGTTAAAGATATTAATAAAGTTACAGGTTATATTAGAGGTGGTTGTTCACCTGTAGGAATGAAAAAAAATTATATTACTAGAATACATGAAACTGCAAAAGAGTTAGAAACAATAACTGTATCAGGTGGTAAAATTGGCTTACAAATAGATGTTGCACCAAATGATTTAGATAAGGTTATACAAGTAGAATTTGTTGATATTATTAAATAATGTTTTTACAGTTTTATATAAATAGAGGAAGCTATATAGATTTTTAAATTGCTTAAGATTTAAAATTGTGATATAGCATACCTTATGTTTGAATAATGATTTGAATTATAACTAGTAACGGAGGATGAAAGATGAATTTTATAGATTTACATTGTGACACAGCAATGCATATATATGAATCTAATAAAGAACTAAAGAAAAATGATATATGTATAGATATAGAAAAATTAAAAAGAGGAAATGCATTAGCACAATTTTTTGCGATGTTTATAGAACTTAATATTGTTGAAGATCCATATATTTATTGTAAGGAAATGCTTAGAAAATTTAAAAATGAACTAGAAAAAAATAAAGAGGAAATAAGTCTTTGTAGAAACTACAATGATTTAGAGGCTTGTCAGAAGGATGGGAAGTTAGGAGCTTTTTTAACTATAGAGGAAGGAGCTGCTATTAAAGGAGATATAAATAAATTAAGAGAATTTAAAAATGAAGGTATATCTCTTATTACACTTACATGGAACTTTGAAAATGAGATAGGATACCCTAATGCAGGGTTTAAATATCAACATAAGGGATTAAAGGAAAGAGGGATAGAAATCATTGAGGAAATGAATAGATTAGGCATGTTAATAGATGTATCACATTTATCTGATGAAGGATTTTATGATTGTATAAAGTTTTCTAAAAAACCTATTATAGCTTCTCATTCGAATGTAAGAACTATGAGTCCACATCCAAGGAACTTAACAGATGATATGTTAAAAGCTTTAGCTAATAATGGCGGAGTTACAGGCATTAATTTTTGTAGTGCATTTTTAATAAATAGAGAGGAAGTAAGTGATTTAGAAGTTGCAACTATTGATGATATGGTAAGACATATTAAGTATATGAAAAATATAGCAGGAATAGATGTTATTGCTTTAGGTAGCGATTTTGATGGGATAGAAAATAAAGTAGAAATAGAAAATGCAGGACAATTTATGAAACTTGCAGATAGATTAGAGAAAGAAGGATTTAGTATTACTGAAATTGAAAAAATATTTAGTAAAAATGCTAAAAGAATAATAAAAGATGTTTTAATTTAATAACTTAGGAGATAAAAATGGAATTTGTAGGTAAAGTGGCGATAATAACAGGTGGAACTAGAGGAATAGGAAAAGGGATAGCCTTAGAGTTTATTAAAAATGGCGCAAGTGTAGTTTTAAATTATACGAGTGATGACGTTAGTGCAAATGAGACTTTAGAGGAAATAAAATCCTTAGGTGGAACTGCAACTTTAATAAAGGCATCTGTTGCGACTACGGAAGGTTGCAAAAAATTAGTTGATGAAACTAAAAAGAAGTTTGGAAGAATAGATTTTTTAATAAATAATGCAGCTATTTCTAAAGTAGGTTTATTTATGGACGCAAGTGATGAGATGATAGAAGAAATATTAGATATAAATTTAAAAGGTGTTTTAAAATGTAGTAGAGCAGCGCTTAATGAAATAATTGCTACAAAAGGTTCAATAGTTAATATTTCTTCTATATGGGGTAATGTTGGAGCTTCTTGTGAAGTATTATATTCAACTACAAAAGGAGCTATAAATTTATTTACAAAATCATTAGCAAAAGAAATGGCTATGTCAGGTATTAGAATAAATGCAGTAGCACCAGGTGTTATTGAAACAAAGATGAATTCATGGATGAATGATGTTGAAAAATCAGAACTTGAAGAAGAAATTGCTATGAATAGATTTGGTAAAGTAGAAGAGGTTGCGAGTGTTGTAACATTTTTATGTTCAAAAAAAGCTTCATATGTAACAGGACAAATTATTACTGTTGACGGCGGAATGTTATAAATTTTAAACTTTTTGTACAATTTAGTAATATATAATATTAAAATATATTCAAATTGTTTAAAAACTAAGGAGGCGTAGCAAATGGGCGCAGAAAGTAAGTGGATAAAAGATAATATGACTAATATTGATAAAGGCGATACAGTAAGAAGAATAAAAGCTGTAATAAATTTTAAGACAAATGCCAATGAAGTATTAGAGGAAGTAGACCCAATAACAGGAAGATATAGTGTACTTGGTTTTACAATGAGAGAACTTGGAAAAACAGCAGAAGTTATGCATGGATATGATGGTGATGTAACTAGAATATACGCAGATTATTTTGCGCAGGCTATAACAGATAAACTTAGAACAGTATTTGATTTTGATGTTTTAGAAGAAGAAGATTATCAAGTTGCATATAATTATGGAATGTTAGTTTTAGAAGAAATAGATAGATTATCTTCTAAAAATATAGCATACACATTAGAAGGATTTTATAAAGTATTTAAAGAATAATGAAAAACCTAGGATTAAGCATCCTAGGTTTTCTTTGTTTTAAGCTTTAATTATTTTAAGCTTCCTTTAACACCATTGACTTGAACTTCATAAATTCTAGCAGCAGAATCAGAACCTTGAGTAGGTTTATTTACACTAAGTCTAATATATTTAGCTTCTGTAGCTTTAAATGTATGATTAGATGTTCCAAGTGAGTTTTTCTCAACTGAAAGAAGCGGTTCGAACTTTTCACCATCTAAGCTATATTCAAATGAGAATTCTTCTGTATTCATACCATCAGCTTCTCCACCAGCTTCGGCGTGTAGCATAGTAACACCACTTACAGTAGAAATTTCTCCAAGATTAATAGTAAGTGTGTGAGGTGCCTTACCTGTTGCACACCACTTAGTTTCAGCTTTACCGTCAAGTGCAAATTTTGGAGCTTCATTATCATTTACAAAAGTAGAAGCTTCAGCTTCTTTATCTAATGATAAATTAACTAGTCCGTCTTTAGCTTTATCTGATACAGTTATAAAGTCTTCTAATATCATTTCAGCTTGTCCGTGTTCATTTTTAGCTATAATTTTAACATCATAAGTACCTTCTTTATCATAAGTTACTGTTGGTGCAGTTTCTGTACTTGTAGCTGTAGTAGCACCTTCGAAATGCCATTCAACTTCTTTAGTAACTAGAGAAGATAAACTTTCAAATTTAACAGGTTGTCCTGGTGCAACTAATGTAGTATCAGCTTTAAAATTAGCTTTAGGTGTATCATTATCTGGCCATTCGAATTCTGTAGTAGCAGTTTTTCCTTTTTCGCCTCTTGAATTTATAGCAACTATTTCAAGTTTTGTAACATCATCAACTTCATCTCTTTGAAGAGCATTTATAAAGTATTCATTTGATGGAGTAGCACCAAGGAATGATTTAGTTCCATCAGAATTAACTCTAAAGATTTCATAATGACTTAAATCTTTTGAATCAGAACCTTCAAAATTAAGTCTTACTCCTGCGATTGTATCATCTTCTTCAAATAAAGTGTCAACAACTTTAGCTGATGTTACATCAGTTTTGCTTACTTTAGCTTTTGAATCATAAATTTCTAAAGATCCTATATTAATAGTAGCACCTGTTAATGCTTCATCTGAAGACATTTTATAAGAAATTGATTGTATAGTTTTATCTGCAAACTTAGACACATCATATTTTAACATTTGCCATTCATCTGTAAGCTTTTTATTTGCTTTTAGAACTTCAGTTTTTCCATCTTCAAATTCAAGAACAAGGTCAAGAGAGGCATCTTTATTTCCTCTTGCAGCAGTTTCAAAAACAGTACTCTTAGTTAATGTTAATTCACTACTAAATAATTTTATAGTTGAAGCCTTACCAGCTTCTAAGTTTCCGTATAACTTAATTGAGTTACCACCATAATATGCATTAGCATAATCAAGAGATGGTGTAAGTTTATTAGAACCTTCATTTCCTATTATCCATCTATAAGTAGGCATTACATTAGCTAAACTTCTATTATTCCAATCAAGTTTAGAAACTAGTTCGCCATCTATAAAATAGTTATATCCATTTCCTATGTTATAGTTTGTTTTAAATGGAAGAGAGTTGATAACTGTATTTTCAACTTTATAAGTTGATATTCCTCTCCATTGAGTACCTGTTGCTGTTGTTGCTTGAGATGGATCTGATAATTCATTTACCCAGTATTTACTTTCTTTATCTTGGAATGAATCTGGTGAATCTGATGAAAAATAAGTCCAGCTCGGACAGTATAATCCAAGAGATGTATATGTTTTATTAGCAGATTCTTCTAACAGATCCCATCTTATAGGAGTAGTTGTTCCGTTTGCTTGAGTATCAATTCCAGCATATAGCTCATATGGATTTATACCAAGTTTTTCAGCATTTATTTTAGAGTTCTTTAAAAGTTCATCTTCAATATATTTCTTGTTTGTCCACCAGAAATTAAGGAACATACTATCAGCAACAGCTTTTTTATCACCGTCAACTAAAAAGTAATCATTTTTATCTGTAAGTCCGTTTTGCCAATCCATTTCTCCATCAACTGTCATAGAGTCATACCACATAATTTCAAGTTTATCTGTACTTTTAGCTTTGAATTGTTTAATAAATTCTTGCATTAAAACAGCATGTTCAGCAGTAAGAGGTGCTTCATCTGTCCCTTCACTTTCTTGATTAATAAACCAACCATCAAAGCCAAGTTCATTTGCTACAGTTATAAGTTTATCTATTATAGGGAAATTTCCATTAGCATCTTTAACTAGGAATTCATCAAGCCATTCTAATTTTCCACCATGTGCAGTTGTTGGGAAGAATACTGTACCAAGAACTGGAACACCATTTCTATGTGCAGAGTCTGTAACATCAGGTGTTGGAGGAACAATTATACCTTCTCCAGAAGATCCACCCCAGTAAACTAGCTTGTCTATATACTGCCAGTAAGAAAATGTGTTAGATGCAAATTTTGAGGAACCACGTGAAGGATTGCCACTTGTGCTTGCGTTCATAATTGATATAGCAACAACATTCATATCTTTGTTTTGTGTATTATTTATTGTTTCAAGCTTTTCTCTTTCTACTTTATTAGCTAGAGGAATTACACTTTTATTAAAGTTTAAATTTTTATCATTCTCTGGTGACCATTTTAATAACTCTTCTGGAAACCAATGAGGTGCAGTAACACTATTCTCCATATTTTCAAGTTGTAGTTCTGTTCCTTCTTCTGTAACTCTATATTCAGTTGAAGAAGTAGCATCACTTCCACAAGATACTAAGCTGAATCCAAGAGAACCAGCTAAGAACAAAGGTAGTACTTTATTTTTCTTTTTTAGTAAAACATTTTTGTTATCCATATAAATCTCTCCTTAAAATCCTTTAATTATGCCGTTATAAAAATAGAATTAATATGAGATAAATGTAACATGAAAATGTTTACTGTGATAAGTGTAAAAATTATATAAAAAATGGACAAAAAATAGGAATTAATCTGAAAAAATGCAAAAAAGAAGACATTTTTAAATTTAAATGTCTTCTTTGTAAACAATTTGACAATTATAATCTTAAAGAGTACAAGAACCACCAATTACAATTAATTTAGCATTAGAACTATGACCAAGTTCTGATGTTTTTGAAATTGGTATAGAATGATCTTCTCCTAAAATAGAATTTAATATTTCTTCTACTGTTGGAGTAATGTTATTCATCTCCATTTCTGTAAATTCTCCAAGAATAATACCTTTTAAGTCATCAAAAGCACCTATTTGTTTATATTGATATAAATAAGTGTAAATTTTAGCAGCATTACCACTATAAGCTTCTAAAAATAAAACTTTATTTGAAAAATTTGGTTCAAAAGAAGTGCCAGAAAGTTTTAATGTACAACGTATATTTCCACCAACAACTGTCCCTCTTATTGATTTTCCACTTATAAATTTATTATCAAACTTAAATAGTTTATTAGATTCACCCATTAAAGATTCTTTAAATAAATTTATTTGCTCCTCTTTAGCATCTTTAGATAAAAGATTTTTTAAGTTGTAATAAAAGGTTGGAAAACCGCATTTTTTATAAATAGCATTCAAAATAGTAGAGATGTCACTATATCCAAAAAATGGTTTAGGATTTCTTTTAATAATATCAAAATCAAGATATTCTAATA
>JBOFRC010000139.1:0-6985 GCA_051650825.1 Sarcina sp.
ATAAAAGAATTTTTCAGTTTAAAAATATTTTTATGTAAATAATTTCATAAAGTTTTAAATTTAAATAGTATAGCTAAAAAATATATATTATGGCATTAATACAGCTAAGTATTAATATTTAAAATAGTATTTTGATAGAGGAACTCTATTAATATAAATACAAGGTATAAAAGAGCGCACTAATAGACTACTCTATTAAATATATAGAATAGTCTTAAAGTTGTATAAAAAACAAAAAGATAAACACAATAACCACAAAATATAGAAAAAGTATAAAGAATATGATAAACTGTAAAAGGTAAAAATAAAAGTATTATTTCATTTAAATTATGAATTACTCATAGGAGGATTAATTATGAATACTAAAGTGGAAGAATTACAAAACATAGCAACTATCATAAGAAAAGATATCGTTACTATGTTAACTGAATCAGCGTCAGGACATCCAGGTGGATCTCTATCAGCAGCTGATATAGTTACAACATTATATTTTCATGAGATGAATGTAGATCCTAAAAATCCTAAGGATCCTAATAGAGATAGATTTGTTTTATCAAAAGGTCATGCAGCACCAGTTTTATACAGTGCGTTAGCAAGAAAAGGATTCTTTGATCCAGCTGAATTAATGACTTTAAGAAAAATAAACTCAAACTTACAAGGACACCCTAACATGAATGATGTTCCTGGAGTAGATATGTCAACAGGATCACTTGGTCAAGGGGTATCAACAGCAGTAGGTATGGCACTTGCTGGTAAACTTGATAATAAATCATACAGAGTATACTCAGTTCTTGGAGATGGAGAATTAGAAGAAGGTCAAGTTTGGGAAGCAGCTATGTCAGCAGCTCACTACAAATTAGATAACTTAACAATATTTGTTGATTTTAATGGATTACAAATAGATGGAGATATAACAAAAGTTATGAGTCCACTTCCAATAGATAAAAAATTCGAAGCGTTCAACTGGCATGTAAAAGTTATAGATGGACACAATTACGAAGAAATAATAGCAGCTATAGAAGAAGCTAAAAATACTAAAGGTCAACCAACTTGTATTGTTTGTAAAACAGTAAAAGGTAAAGGTGTTTCATTTATGGAAAACCAAGCAGGATGGCATGGAGCTGCTCCAAGTAAAGAACAATGTGAACAAGCAATAAAAGAATTAGGAGGAAACAAATAATGGCTAAAATTGCAACAAGAGAAGCTTACGGAAAAGCTTTAGTAGAATTAGGAAAAGTTAATGATAAGGTAGTAGTTTTAGATGCAGACCTTTCAAAATCAACAAAAACAGCTGATTTTTCAAAAGATTTTTCAGATAGATTTATAAATATGGGAATAGCTGAAGCTAATATGATGAGTGTAGCAGCTGGTATGTCAACATGTGATAAAATACCATTTGTAAGTACATTTGCTATGTTTGCTGCAGGAAGAGCATTTGAGCAAGTTAGAAACTCAATTTGTTATCCTAGATTAAATGTAAAAATATGTGCTACTCACGCTGGATTAACAGTTGGAGAAGATGGTGCATCACACCAATCAGTAGAAGATTTAGCATTAATGAGAGCTATACCAAATATGACAGTTATTTCACCAGCAGATGCTGTTGAAACAGAAGCTGCAATAAAAGCTATTGCTGAGTTTAATGGACCTTGCTATGTAAGACTTGGAAGAGCAGGAGTTAATGTAATAAATGATAATCCTAGCTACAAGTTTGTTATAGGAAAAGGTGTTGAACTTAAAAAAGGAACAGATGTAACAATAGTAGCTACAGGAATAATGGTTGATGAAGCTTTAGCTGCCGAAGAAATGTTAAAAGCAGAAGGAATTAGTGCTAATGTTATAAACATACATACATTAAAACCTTTAGATAATGAATTATTAGTTAAAGCTGCTAAAGAAACTAAAGCTATAGTAACTGCTGAGGAACATAATGTCATTGGTGGACTTGGCTCAGCTGTTGCTGAAGCTTTAACAGAAGTTTATCCTGTTCCAGTAATTAAAGTTGGAGTACAAGATACTTTCGGAGAAAGTGGTAAGCCAGCAGAATTAATGGAGAAATACGGATTAACAGCTGCTAAAATAGTTGAAGCTGCTAAAAAAGCTATTTCAATGAAATAAATAATAGTTCATATAATATAAAATTTGTAAGTATAACAGTATGATTTTTTTACCATACTGTTATATTTTTTTAAACTAATACAAAAATGAATAAATTTGAGGTATAATACAATAGTCTAAAAATGTAAGACAATTTAAGTTGTGATAGATATGGTAGAAAAGAGGGGGAGAATTTTTGGGTAAAAGTACTGTGAAAAGGTATTTTTTAATCACTATAGGAGTGATTCTTTTAGCTATTTCGTTACAATTTTTTTATTATCCGAATAATATTGCAGCTGGGGGTGTTTCAGGATTTGCGTTAATTGTTAACAGTTATACGGGAATATCACCTGGAATTGTCATGAATCTTTGCAATGTAGTTTTATTTACACTTGCATTTATCTTTATTGGCAAAGAGTTTGCAGCAAGAAGTATTTATGCTGCGTTTGGTACTTCTATTGTCCTTAGTATATTAGAAAAGTTATTTCCAAATCCTAATATCACTAGTGATCCTATTTTAGCAGTCTTATTTGGTAGTGCTATAGCAGCATTTGGTATAGCTATAGTATTTGACCAAAATTCTTCTACTGGAGGAACAGCTATAATAGCTAAACTTTTCAATAAATATTTAAAAATTGAAATAGGTAAGGCTCTTTTAATGGCTGACTGTGTAGTCGTTTTGCTAGCAATATGTGCATTTGGTGTAGAAAAAGGACTGTACGGGGTTTTATCATGTTTCCTTATGGGACTTATGATAGATAAAATAATAGAAGGATTCAAAGATTGTAAACAAGTTATGATTATTAGTGCAAGACATGAAGAAGTAGGTAAATACATAATGGAATCTGTTGATAGAGGTTGTACTAAAATTACGGGAACTGGTGGATATTCTAATGAAGATATTACCATTTTATATGTTGTCGTAAATAGAAAAGAGTTTATAAATCTAAAGAATGAAGTTAAAAATATAGACCCTAGAGCGTTTATTACAGTTAGTGATGCTAAAGAAGTTTTAGGTGAAGGGTTTACAGCTTTAGTCGAAAAGTAAAAATAGTCAATAAGAAAAAAGTTAAACTTTTATATCAAAATATGATATAATGTTTTAGAATAACGGATAATATAAAGAATTGTTGAGATTTTGATTATTAAAAATACTATACATGAAAAATTGTTAGGAGTGTTTAGATGATAGAATTTAAGAATGTCTCTAAGATTTACAATCAAAATGTAAATGCATTAACAAATGTTGACCTGAACATTGAGTCAGGAGAATTTGTATTCTTAGTAGGACCAAGTGGAGCAGGAAAATCTACATTTATAAAAATGTTATTAAAAGAAGTAGATCCAACTTCAGGTTCAATAGTAATGAGTGGGACAGAACTTGCTTCAGTAAAAAGAAGACAAATACCTTATTATAGAAGAAAAATAGGAATGATATTCCAAGACTTTAGACTTATACCAACATTAAATGTTTATGAGAATGTTGCATTTGCTATGAGAGTAGTAGAAGCATCACCAAAGGAAATTAGAAAAAGAGTTCCTATGGTTCTCTCATTAGTAGGATTATCTAATAAGTATAAAATGTTTCCACATGAATTATCAGGTGGAGAACAACAAAGGGTTTCAATTGCTAGAGCAATTGTTAATAATCCACAGGTACTTATAGCCGATGAGCCAACTGGTAACTTAGATCCAGAAACAGCTAAAGAGATCATGGCTTTAATTGATGATATCAATAAAGCTGGGACAACTGTAATAATGGCTACACATGCTAAAGAAATAGTTGATGACATGCAAAGAAGGGTTATAGCTATTGATAAAGGTGATGTAGTAAGGGATGAGAAAAAAGGAGGATATGAGGATGAAACCAAATAGTTTTTTATACTTTATATCAGATGCCTTTAAAAGTTTAAAGAGAAATATGACTATAAGTATAGCATCTGTTGCTACTGTTTTAACAACGTTAGTTGTTTTCGGAGCATTTTTAATTACTGCGATGAATGTAAGCGTAGCTGTACAAGGTGTGCAAAATAAAGTAGAAATAAAAGTATTTTTAAATAATGATATAACTCCAGCACAACAAAGTGCCGTAGAAGCAAAAATTAAAAGTGTACAAGGGGTTAAAGACGTAACTTATGAAACTAAAGCGCAAGCTCTTGCTAATTTTAAACAACAGTTCGCTAATGACCAAGAAATTTTAGCAGGATATAATGAAGCAAATAACCCATTACCTAATTCATTTGTGGTTAAACTTGATCAACCAACGGTTGCAGACTCTGTGCAACAAGCTTTAACACCAAATAATAAGTTAATGGATGGTATTAACCAAATTGGTAATGATCAACAAGTAATTCAGACAATTTCATCATTTGCTAATACAGTTAAATGGGTGGGATTAATCTTATTTATTATTCTTATAGGAGTATCTTTATTCTTAATTATTAATACAATTAAGATAACTGTTTATTCAAGAAGAAGAGAAATAGGAATCATGAAATTTGTTGGAGCTACAGACTGGTTTATTAGATGGCCTTTTGTAATAGAGGGTATTGTAATAGGTCTTATAGGTTCTATCCTATCTGTTGGAGTTATCTATGGAGGGTATACAGCTTTGTTCAAATCTGCAATAAAGGCTGGTGGATTCTATGCTATGGAGTTCATCCATCCAACAGAAATTCTTGCAGTAATTGCAGTACCATTTATAATAGCAGGTATATTAATTGGTGCTGTAGGTAGTATAATTGCATTAAGAAAGTTCTTAGACGTATAGTTTTAGAATATGTATATAATAGGCTTAAAATACTTACAATGTATAATATGTAGTAAAGTATTTTAAGCTTTTTTTTACAATTAGGGGTGAAGTGAATGAAAGAATTTAAGGGGCAAAAAAATAAGGGGTACATGAAATCATGGAAGGTAGTTTTGGTAGCAGTCGGGTGTTCTACAGTTGCATTAGCTTTGGGGAATAGACTTACTGCAAAGGGAATTTTACCAATGACTACAAATTCAGATTTAAACAAATCATTTTCTAATATTAAAAATATAGAAGCGTATGGGGAATTGTTTTCAATAAGGGATCAAATATATAAATATTATGATGGAACAATTGATGAAAAAAAGTTAGTTGAGGGAGCAATTAAAGGTATGACTATGGGACTTGGAGATCCATATACATATTATATGAATGAAGAAGAATTTAGTAGTTTTATGGAACAAAATTCAGGTGCATATATGGGTGTAGGAATACAAGTGAGTCAAAAAAATGGGTATTTAGTTGTGTCAGAACCAGTTGAGGGAGGTCCTTCTGATAAAGCGGGAGTTTTAACTGGAGATGTTATAAAAGCTATAAATGGAGTTCCTATTATGGCTAAAGATATGGATAAAGCAGTAAATATGTTGAAGGGAAAAGAAAAAGCTGATATCAAGTTAACATTAGATAGGGAAGGTAGAGGGCAATTTGATGTAGTTGTTACTAGAGATGTTGTTAAGACTATTAATGTTAAAGGTGAGATGTTAGAGGATAACATAGGATATATAAAAATAAGGGCTTTTGAGGAAAATGTAGCAAAAGACTTTAATAATATGTTAGAACAATTTAAAAAAGATAATATGCAAGGCTTAATTCTTGATCTAAGAGGAAATCCAGGAGGATATATGAAGGAATGTGTAGGACTTGTTTCCAATTTTATAAAAAAAGGAGAAACTATAGTATCTACGGTTGATAAATATGGAGAGAAGGAAAAAAATTTATCTCTAGGAGGGATTGCACAGGGCTTACCACTTGTTGTATTGATAGATGGTGATTCAGCATCAGCTTCAGAGGTAGTTTCAGGTGCTATAAGAGATTATGGTGTTGGAACATTAATTGGTGAAACAAGTTTTGGAAAAGGGATAGTACAAATTCCTGTTGAACAAGGTAATGGGAGTGCTTTAAAAGTTACAATATCAAAGTATTATACTCCTAAGGGAGAGAATATACACCAAAAGGGAATAACTCCAGATATAGAGGTTGCATATCCTGATGAATTAAAGGAAAAACCTTATAGTAGGACGCAAGATCCACAATTTAATAAAGCTTTAGAAGTAATTAAAGGTAAAATGAATTAGGAGTTTATGGTGAATGAGGATTTATGAAATTGTATTAGAATATGCGCAAATGATAATGAATCCAATTTTTTTTATAGGATTTATTTTGTATGGAGTACATTTTTATAAGCATAATAAAAGGGTACAAAATGGTCAAAAATTATTTATAAAGGGAGAAGTGGAAACTTCTCTCTATTTAACAATATCTGGATTAGTATTTAGTATTTTATTTGGATTTTTGGTTGTGCTTGTGGTTAGATTAACTCATAAAGATGTGATAATAACTCAAGAATTAATAATTATGTTCATAATTGCTATGGGATTAAAATTTTTTTCAGTAAGATTTATGTGCTTTTCATATTCAGGTAGTTTTATGTGTGGAATATTACTTTTAATGGCAAGTATAGTTCTAGATATGAATTTGAAAGTAATCTTTTATGATAAAGTAAGTTTTATATTAATATTAGTTGGTATAATACATTTTATAGAAGGGATTTTAGTAGTTTTAGATGGCTACAGAGGAGTTAAGTATTTTAAAAGAACTATAGATGGTCAGATTTATGGCGGTTTTGGGTTATATAGAAGATGGTTTATACCCATCTTGTCATTTTTTACATATATAGGATACAGCTCTACTAGTTTTACTATGCCTAAAAAAGATAAAGTTAACTATTCAGGTGGTATGATTTCTGGATATGGAATACTACTTATTTTAGGCGCTGTAGTTTCTAAAGAATCTTTTTATTTGTTATTTTTAGCTTCTATATATATGTTTGTAGGACATGAATTTATGATTAAAAGG
>JBOFRC010000140.1:0-1560 GCA_051650825.1 Sarcina sp.
TTGAATGCCCTACCTTAAAAGAACTCCAAATTACAGACAGAAATGTCAACAATGTTACAACCATCCCTGGTCTCCCCTACGATTGCCTGCACTTAGCTCAAAAGCAGGAACTTTGTAGTAGGGACATTCTCTCACTGGACACACATTTCAGCAAGTATATTAAGAAAGCCTGCACTATTTTTTAGCAGCAACTCAACTGTTTTCCATTAAAGGGAAAGATCACAGGTGGTTTGTGTTTATTTTCTTGCTGTTTTGAAGAGTTTACACAGTAAACTGTGCAGCAAGTGGACTGACCTGCTCAAAAGAAATCCTCTTTAGATATTTTGGCAAAAGCTACTTGCTGTTTCCGCCCAGTGTCGAACTGGGGACCTTTCGCGTGTGAGGCGAACGTGATAACCACTACACTACGGAAACAAGACTTCTTGAAGAGGTCAGAACTATTCCCCTGCTATTTCTCAAAAGGCATAAAAAAGAGGCTTAAAATGCTCCTAGTGTCTCGAAGAGTTTGTTTATGTTACCATAAGAATATAACCACTGTTTCTGCTCGGTGTCGAACCGAGGACCTTTTGCGTGTTAGGCAAACGTGATAACCACTACACCACAGAAACCTTAAAAGAGCTTCAGGTGTGTTTTCTCCAAGACAGGATCATGCCATGATCTGCCCTGCATGCAGAGAGGTATAGTCTGTGTAAACAGCATAAAGCTCCTTCGTCATGGCAGTCTGCCTAGAGCTCTTTAGTACGATTGCCTTAGCCTAGCTGAAAAGTGGACTGTGTATGGACTAGCTATGTATCGTGGGCATCGTCTTACCGGAGACACAATTCAGCAAGTATATTAAGAAAGCCTACACTTGCATGCATTTTCTGTTTGTGCTGCAAAGATTACAGTTATTTCATTTAATAGCTGACACTTGCAACTAGTTTTAACCACATTTTGAATGCCCTAGCTTAAAAGAACTCCAAGTTAGAGACAGAAATGTCACAAAAATGTTACAACAGGACAGAGCTCCTTCTGCATGACAGTCTGCCTGGATCTCTTTAGTACAATTACCTTCACCTAGCTGAAAAGGGGACTATGTATGGACTAGCTATGTATCGTGTACATCGTCTCACCGGAGACAAAATTCAGCAAGTATATTAAGAAAGCCTACACTTGCGTGCATTTTCTGTTTGTGCTGCAAAGATTACAGCTGACACTTGGAACTAGTTTTAACCACATTTTGAAAGCCCTAGTTTAAAAGAACTCCAAGTTACAGACAGAAATGTCACAAAAATGTTACAACAGGACAGAGCTCCTTCTGCATGACAGTCTGCCTGGAGCTCTTTAGTACATTTACCTTCACCTAGCTGAAAAGGCGACTATGTATGGACTAGCATTGTATCGTGTACATTGTCTTACCGGAGACACATTTCAGCAATTATATTAAGAAAGCCTAAAGTTACACTCATTTTGAATGCCCTACCTTAAAAGAACTCCAAATTACAGACAGAAATGTCAACAATGTTACAACCATCCCTGGTCTCCCCTACGATTGCCTGCACTTAGCTCAAAAGCAGGAAC
>JBOFRC010000141.1:0-1887 GCA_051650825.1 Sarcina sp.
ATTCATATGAATAACCTCCTTTGGTATTAAATTTGGCGGCAAACCTAATTTATTTTATCCAAAGGAGGTTTTTTATATCCTACGCATAGCTATAAGCTTTTTGGAACCACCGATATAATCGGTGGTATTCTTTATACAATAAAAAAAGAAGACTCATAAAAGCCTTCTCTTTAGATACATATTGAAAAATCAACCTAAATATTCTAAAATTTCTCCTGCATTTTTATCAGTCTTAACTTTTTCATATACTTTTTCTATAACACCATTTTCATCTATAATATAAGTTGTTCTAACAACTCCCATATAAACTTTTCCATATAATTTCTTTTCTTGCCATATATCATATGCTTTTATAGCTTCAAGGTCTGGATCTGATAGTAATATAAATGGCAGCTCATTTTTTTCAGCAAATCTTTGATGTGACTTAACACTATCTTTACTTACTCCAATTACTATTACATCCTTACCTTTAAAATCTGCAAAACTATCTCTAAACCCACATGCTTGTTTTGTACACCCTGGTGTGCTATCTTTTGGATAAAAATATAAAACTACTTTTTTACCTCTAAAATTTGATAAACTAACTTCATTTTCATCTTTATCTAAAAGTTTAAAATCAGGTGCTTTTACTCCTACTTCTAACATATTTTTCATCTCCAATTCTATTTTTGTATTTAATATTATGTTCTTTTTAGTTACTTATTATTTTATCATAAAACTAACTAATATTAACTATTATTTACAAATAATTTTCTTTTTAAAACTTTTATTTTAATTTTTCTTTATATATTTTTATTTTATTATCTATATTATCCAAATACGTTTTCCATTTCTCTATCTCATTTATAATAGAATATCGATGTTCAATAAGTATTTCCTTTCTTTCTTCAATTGTAGAATCTCCAATATACCTTAAATTCGAATATTTTTTTATATCATTTAAAATCATGCCTGTATCCTTTAATTTTTTTATAAAAATAATCCACTCAATATCAGCCTCGTTGTACTCTCTTCTATTAAATTCATCTCGCTTAACTTCTATTAATCCCTTTTTTTCGTAAAATCTAAGAGTATATTCACTAATTCCAACTCTTTTACTCATTTCTCCAATTTTCATAAAATTTCTCCTTTAAAAAAACTTGCCTTAGATTATACTCTAAGAACTATTATATACATAATAAAACTATTAGGAGGTTATTACAAATGAAAAAAACAAGATATGAACTAGGTTTAGAAAATCTTAATTTAATTGATGGTGCTATGGGAGAAGGTGTTATTAAATCACTTGAAAATATAGCTCCAGATCTCGGAAAATATATTATTGAATTTGCTTTTGGCGATATTTATAGTAGAAGAAATTTATCTATTCAAGAACGAGAACTAATTACTTTATCTAGTTTATTAACATCAGGTGGATGTGAAAATCAACTTAATGTTCATATTCATGCTGCACTTAATGTTAATATATCACAAGAAAAAATATTAGAAACATTTATACACTGTATTCCTTATGTTGGATTCCCCAAAGTTTTAAATGCAGTTTTTGTTGCTGAAAAAATATTTGAAACAATTAAACGTTAATAAAAAAACGTAGCTATAAAAGCTACGTTTTTTAACTAGGTTGATAAATTGACTTGCTATATATTTATTTATTTTCATAAAGCCCCCTTATATTAAAATCAAATATCTTAGATAACTAACCCACCATGGAAAATGCATTCATAAATTTTCTCTTTATTTAAATAAATTTCTTCTTTTCCTATAAAAAAAT
Organism: Sarcina sp.; assembly: GCA_051650825.1. Lineage (GTDB taxonomy): Bacteria > Bacillota > Clostridia > Clostridiales > Clostridiaceae > Sarcina. Next base: position 1,772 of record JBOFRC010000141.1, read on the forward strand.
CAAAATCTCCATCTACCATACATTGATATGTAAACTCTCCCTTTACATAAACTCTTGGTCCTCTATATGACATGTCTTCAGTAACTGCAAATAAAACCTCTTTTAAAAAACTTCCA
>JBOFRC010000142.1:0-2025 GCA_051650825.1 Sarcina sp.
TAATCTGTCGATCATTTTCTCGATTGACCGATTAGTTGTTGGGTCCATGAAATGTCAGAAAACTGTGAAAAATGTTGATCGAGTGTTCCCCAAAGCCCAAGACCTCAAATGTCTTGGTTTGCCCACAACCCAAAGATATTCAGTTTGTCACGGAGGAGTAAAGAAACCAGAAAATATTCCCATTTAAGAAGCTGGAACAGAGAACTTGGGTTGGGGATTCGTTGTATGCGTAGACATACTGGGCCAATAGAGGTGATTTAGATTTTTTACCATACTTTATTGCATGCTTTGTGTTGATAGCTGTTACCTAATAGCACCACAGCACATTTCAGACGTCTGGCTTTGCAGGCTGTCCATGAAGCGTCCTGTTCCGGTTTAGCTGCTCCTGAACGAACAGATCGGACAGCTTTCTGTCTGAACAAGCCCAGTGACTTTAGATGCTCATTGCTGACATACGAATGAGAATCCCGCCCACATCACTCAGTGACACTGAAATATGTTTCAAACTAAGAAGGAAGTAAAAGTGAATTAAATCAGGTAACGCCCTCATGCCTGTGTTGATGATTAACCCTAACCTTAATAACTACAAAACCTTTTCTCATAATTCTGAGAAAACTCTCCTGATTGAAATCATCTTTATCGTAATCATCTGAAAAGCCTTCAGTTCCTTTCTTTTTCATTTGGTGAATGCAATGCGCTTCCCTACTGTGATGCAAGATGCTGGCACTGTGCCTAGGCCTACTGAGTAAACCAAAGTTGGACTAAAGTCCAAAATAAGAAACAAAATATAAAAAATGGCAGTGATAAAATATTTATTACAGCAAGAGTCTCAGGCTAAAGTCTCTAAAATGGCAAAAACGGCACAGCCAGGTGAACACATCAGTTACACAGATCTAAAGTGTGTGTGTGTTTGGATATAAGTTAGTTGGTTAAATATCTAAAGTTCAGGAGAAACGTGTTGGCTGCTCAAAGATGTCAGACATCAGGCCTCTTTAGTTTTGAACCAAAGTGTAAGAAACAACGTTCCTCTTAATGTTCTTCATTTAAAGCTACGCAAACACCGTCTCTGACATCAGCCACTGTGCAGCCTTACTGCCAACTTTTTAAAACCGTCAAAGAAGTCAAACTGAGGGAGCAAACGAGTCATTCTCCAGGTGAACACGAATATACATGACGAGACGAGCCTACCTGTGGCTGCGTGGGTCAGCAGGCAGAAGAGGATCAGTCCAGGTGTGCGCTTCATCGTCGATGTGTCAAAGACTGAAAACTGATAAATAACGTTTGGGAGCAAAAACAAAATGTGACCGTCATTCCGAAACTTTTACTTTCGCTTCCACAGCGAACACCTGCGGTGACAACCCAGAAGAAGGAGGAGCGACCTTTCCAATCTCAGGGGCAGATGTTCTACTTCTTACTCCACTACATTTATCTGTTACAGAACAGACTGCATCAGATTGCACAGGTGTACCTAATAAAGTGGACACTGAGTGTTATTTCTTCAGTTTGCACTGAAGACAATTTTCAGAAGGTGACTGAAAGCACTCAGACCTATTATTCCCCCCTCATCCCTCACCCGTTATTGACAGACCTTTTATTGAAGTACTGTGTTTTGTTTCATTAATATATTTCATATTAAACTCTTATTATACTGTAAATGTTTTATTCTCTCAAGGACGTCCCAGTAGTCAAGCTGGTCTTCCGACATGCCAGTAGATGGCGGGCCCAACCTGAATTTCCTCTTTTGTTTCAGTCAGACTTGTTTTCTTTTACACAGTTCTCGTAACCTGGATCAGGAATGATTGATTGGGGCTTTAGGTGTCGTTTCTTTCATTAATCATCTCCTAATGTCTTCTCTGGTACAGTACAGATTCTGCCTCTGTCCCTCCAGCAACATTCCCACTTCCCCAGATCTGTTCATTGCCATCCTCTACCTGTCCACCAGATGCCCTCAGACTTCTCCACCTGCTCACCTGTTTCCACTTTCCCTCATTAACCCTGCACTATATCAGCAGTTCCCAAAGTGGG
>JBOFRC010000143.1:0-1986 GCA_051650825.1 Sarcina sp.
AATATCCTTAAATACTTTAAAAAATACTCGTTTTATTATGCAACATACTTCTCAACGTACTGGACAATTAGCCGAAATCATTTTTGAAAAAACAAACTTTACGCCTAAGGAAACTTTCTATACAAGAAATATAGACTCAGCTGTAAAGCTAGTTTCTAAAAATTTTGGTGTTTGCTTTATTCCTGAAATTCATCTTAAACACCTTAATGTAGAAAAAGAAATTCAAAGTTTTTCTTTATCTGATATAACAATAAAATACAAACTTGTAGTAGCCTTTAGAAAAAATTTTTATCTATCAAAACCTTTGAAAGATTATATAGAACTTCTAAAAAATAGTTTCTAAAGTTTATATAATTTAAGTTTAATTAATCATGATTTTCCTAAAATAATGTGAATACTCTTGTTAGCTTATTAAAGTTACCCATAAAATAGGATATTACAAAAGCCGCTTCACTATCTTTAGTTACGAGGTAGTTTATGATAAAAAAAGTACCTATTACTCCTATTATCTGCTATTATATACATATATAAATATAGGCTCAATTCAGATGAAAACTTATCTACATCTGAATATTAAATCATAGCTATCTAGGAATATAATTTTTTTTAATTTCTACTTGTAAACGATAGGAATAATAAAAATATTTTCTAGATAAATATATAATAAGAGGGCTAAGGAGGGATAAAACTTGAAAAACTTCGATAATTTTGATGACGTAGTTAGCAATACAATAACAATTAGAGATGCCGTACATGGTGATATACACTTTGATAAAAGATTTATAAAAATAATAGATACTAAAGAATTTCAAAGGCTTAGAAGGATAAATCAACTTTCTATGAGTCTTTTAGTATTCCCCTCTGCAACTCACACTAGATTTTCACATTGCATAGGGACTTATCATATGATGGGTCTTATTATAGATCATCTTGAAAAAACATTTAAGAACATTAATATTAGCAAAAAAAATAGAGAACTTGCTTTACTTGTAGCCCTTTTACACGATATAGGACACGGTCCCTTTTCACACTCATTCGAAGCTGCACTTGGCACAAATCATGAAAAAATGACTTGTAAAATCATAGAAGGTGATACTGATATAAATAAAGTCTTAATAAAAAACTTTGGTGAAGAATACCCTCGTGATATATCTAATCTTATATCTAATAATTATAGTGGAGAAAATAAAGGACTAGATTTATTCTTTGTTTTAAAATCACTTATAAGCAGTCAACTTGATGCTGATAGATTAGATTATTTATTAAGGGATGCTAAAAGTACGGGAGTTTCTTTTGGAATTATAGATGCTCAAAGAATTATAGAAAGCATAAGAGTTACAGAATATGATAATAAAATATATACTTGTATTCTTGAAAAAAACATTCTTGATATAGAAGACTATATTTCTGCAAGATATAAAATGCATGAAGCTGTCTATTATCATAAAGGTCATTATGATGCAGAAGCAGCGATAAAGCTTATATTTATGAGAGTAAAAGAACTTCGTGATATGGGGATTACAAACTTCCCAAAAAATATTGCAAAGCTTATAACTACAAAAGAGATCTCTCTTAAAGATTATATAAGTATTGACGATTACGATATGATTTCAGCATTTAAAGAACTTGATGAAATGGGTGATTTTATACTTAGTAAATTATGCAGGGTAATTCTTTATAGGGAAAAATTTGAAAGATTAAATCTTTTAGATAATGATAATGAAACTATAAAACATTTTTCTGATGATCTTAAAACTCTTGTTGCTGAATACTCATCAACATATGAAGAAAGACATTTTGAATATATGTTTATTAAAAAGAAATATGTAAATATTTCTTATAATCCTAAAAAAGAAAATATTTATGTACTTAAAAATAATGGTGTAGTATGTGATATCCATGACCTAGATAATAGCATAACTAGAAAAAGTATAAAAAACTTTGCATATATTAATAGAGATATTATTCTAAGTCTTATAGATAAGT
>JBOFRC010000144.1:0-9787 GCA_051650825.1 Sarcina sp.
GAAAATATAGAGAATTTATGAAGGGTTTAACTCCTGATATGGGACTTATTTATGGCGTGAGAATTCCAATTTTAAGAAAAATTGCAAAAGATATAAGTAAGAATGAAAATATAAACGAGCTAAAAATAATTTTATTAAATGCTCAAAGTCATGAAGAAAAGCTTATATATGTGTATTTAATACAAAATACTAAATATAAAGACTTTGAAAGTTTTTTAGTTGATATAGAGAGTTTTGTTCCAAAAATAAATAATTGGTCTGTAAATGATAGTTTATGTAGTGCAGCTAAGAAAACAGCTAAAAAGTTTGAATCTGAATATTTTGCATATACTAAAGAAAATCTGAAATCTGAAAATCCTTGGAGAATAAGATTTGGATTAATTTCATTAAAGTGTACTTTTGCAGAAGTTACATATATAGATGAAATAATTAGACTTGTAGCTATGATAAAATCTGATCATTATTATGTAAAGATGGGAATAGCATGGTTACTTAGCACTTGCTATTTGAAGGATAGTGAAAAAATCAAACAATTTTTAGCAAATAATATTTTAGATAAGTGGGTGCAAAATAAGACTATACAAAAAATAGGTGAATTAACAAGAGTAAGTTCAGAAGAAAAAATTGAAATTAAAAAGTATAGGTTATAGTTATAGAAACTCTAATAAATTTTGATTATTAGAGTTTCTATATTTAAGTTTCTTTTTTTATAGTATTTGCTATCATACTCTATGTAATAGTAGGGATAGGAAGTCTAAGAGAGCAGAGACTTTGTTAGAAGAGATCTGTTTATTGCTTTAATGTAGAATAAGGAATATACTAAGTACATAGCTTAAGAAAAAAGCAATGACGCGGGGTGGAGCAGTTGGCAGCTCGTTGGGCTCATAACCCAAAGGTCGTAGGTTCGAGTCCTGCCCCCGCTACCATATTGATAGAGATCTAGTAGTTTAAATTATTTAAACTGCTAGATTTTTTTTATTTTTTTTAAAAAAAGTATTTACTTATTTTGGAATATTATGGTATTATATTACTGTACTAGTTTTCTAGTACAGTATGGAGGTGAGTATGTTTGAATTTTCAAAATATAGAATTTAATAATAGTGAATCTATATATCTACAAATTGTAGAATTTATAAAGCGAGCTATTGCAACAGGTGATCTTAAGGAGAACGATAAGCTTCCATCTATTAGAGAAATGTCTAAGGATATGAAAGTTAATCCTAATACTATGCAGCGAGCGTATGCAGAACTTGAAATATTAGGGATAACTTATACTCAGAGAGGTAAGGGATCATTTATAAGTCCTACAAAAAGGGATGAGGATTTACAAATGGAAATGGCACAAGATATTTCTAAAAAATTTTTATCTGATATGCGGGGGATTGGAATATCAAAAGATAAAGCTATAGAAATATTAGAAGTGTGTGAGTAAAAATTTTTAGTATTTTAATTATAGCCCTTTATTTAGAGTAAAGGAATTAGGTAGATGGAAGGGAAAAATAAGTAAAAGAAAAGCTCGTGTAGAGCTATAAAAAGGAGCGTAAAAATATGATTAGATTAGTGAATTTAAACAAACGTTATAACAATAAAGTTATCTTAGATAATGTTAATTTAGAGTTAAAGAAAGGTGAGATAATAGGAATTCTTGCTCCAAATGGAGAAGGAAAAAGTACACTTTTAAAAATTTTAGGGGGACAAATAATATTTGATAGTGGTGAATATTATTTTGAAGGGGAAAAAATGAATCAAAAGCATAAGGAAAAGATAGGATATATGAGTGATGTTCCAATTATTCCAGGGGGATGGAAAGTTATAGAGGCAGTGGGATATTACGATGAATATTTTAAATTATTTAACAAAGAAAAATGTGAGGAAATGTTAAGGGATTTTAAATTAGAAAATAAGGAGCTAGTGAAAAATTTATCTAAGGGACAGAATGAAAAATTACATTTAGCATTAGCTCTTTCTATAAAAGGAAGTCTTTATATAATGGATGAACCTCTTGCTGCAATAGATCTTATAGCAAGAGAAGAAATTATCAGAATGATATTAGATAAGTTTGAAATTGAAAGTACTATGATAATTTCTAGTCATTTAGTGTCTGAGATTGAAGGACTTTTAGATAGGGTTATTCTTTTAAAGGAAGGAAAAATAGTATGTAATAGTTTAGTTGAAGATATAAGACTTAATGGAAAATCAGTTGTTGATTTATATAGAGAGGTGTTTTAGAAATGCAAACATTAGGGGTAAAAAAAGATTGGATGTATAATTTTAACTCTATATTGACATTAGGAATGACTATAGGAGGTATAGCTGGAGTAGTAGGACTTGTAGTGGGAAAGTTTTTATCGCCTGATATTTTAGAGATAATCATAACTTTACACTATAAATTATTTAAAATATTGCTAGTGTTTACAGCAATATATCCTTTGTTTATTTTAAAAAATATATTTCCACAAATGGGATCTGATAAATCATATATGAGTACTTCTATGTTACCGTATAGCAGGAAAGAGTTGTTTAAAATGACGCTTCAAAAGTATTTTTTTAGATTTTCTCTTGGTATTATAGGAATTGGCCTTCTTAATGCCTTTATGTATAGAGGAAAAGATGCCATATCTATAGCTATTATAGAAAATTTAGGTACATTTATAATTATTTTGCCTTTTACTATGATTCTTTTTTTTCAAGTGTTTGCAGGAATTATATTATGTAAAGTAAGAAAATTTAAAGCAGGTAAAGCTGTTCTAATAATAATTTTTTTAGATATTATATTAGGAGGCATCATCTCAATTATAGGGCATATAGTTGGTAAAGTTTTTATGGATGGAATGGGAGCACTTTTAATAATTTTCCCGGTTCTATTTATACCTAGTTTTATAATGTTTTTAATGTTTTGGAATGACATAGAAAAAATTTATGATTAAATGATGGAAAGAAGCTAAAGGGGTGCTTTATATGAATATATTAAATACAAAAAAAGATTGGATGTATAAAACTAATAGTAGTTTTTTTTATGTGCAAGTTATAGTTACAGTATTAGGTGTTTTAGGGTTAGTTTTAGGCAAATTTATTTTAAATGATAGTCAGAGTATAATTTATGAGATACACAATAATATTTTCCTTATTTTTTCTTTTGCTACTATTGCTTATCCTATTATGGTTTTAGGAAATCTTTGCCCAAAATTAGATTCAGATGAACCATATATGAAAGTTAATAATTTACCATATAGCAAAAAACAACTTTTTAGAATGGAGTTATATAATAATATTTTAAGAATATCATTTTTTCTTCTTATAACAATTTTTATTAATGCTCTTTTAAGTACAGAAAATATATCTTTAGGGCAAAAAATAATGGATAATTTAATAGATGTCTTAAGAGTAGTTTTTATAATGTCAGTTGTTTTTTTTCAGTTTGTGGTAGTTATTGTATTAAGACTTGCAAAAGGATTTTCATTAGTCAAGGCATTTAGCTCACTAATAGTAGGAAATACTATATTAATAGGGATTATCGCTATGTTAGCTTATATATTGAAAATAGCTAATATAGAGATAGATATGTTTTTAGCTATAGGATTGGTTGTTTTTATAGGTAGTTTTTTAGCATTTACAGTGGCTTGGAAAGATATAGAGAAAATTAATAATTAGAGTTTAAAAAAATATAGTTATTATAGTAAAAAGTAGATTTTAACTTTAGAAATCTACTTTTTTTTTATACAAAAAAATACATTTAGTCCATAAAGATATTTGTACAAAAGTTTTTATATATTAAGTAAAATTTTGAGATATGGAAATTATATTAGTAATAAGCTTAAATATTAGCTTAAGCTTTGTTTGAATTTATTTTAGAGTAAGTTCTAATGCAGGCAAGGAGGCGTTTTATGAGTAAGGCAATTCAAAAAATATCGACAATAGTAGTAGTTACTACTACTTTGATATCAATACCTATTTCAAAAAATATAGAAAATAAATTAGTGTTATCAAATAAGATTACAAATGCGGTAGAGAGTCAAACTGCTAATCAAGAAGGTATTTATAATAATATTTTAAAAGTAGAAAATGTTTGGGGACAGTCTTTATTTGATATAAATTTTAATCAAGATAACACTCTAAAGGTTACAAAGGGATGGAGTGAAGTAAATCCTTATTCGCATGAAGCTTTTACTCTTACAGTAGCTAATCAGTCAAGGGAGGTTCTACAAACACTATCATTTCAAGGAGGAGCTTATCCTGAAAATGAAGTATTTAATAAGTTAAATGGATTAAATTTTGACATAGGTGATACTATTACATTAACTTCAGGAACAGGGACTGAATATTTTATAAATAATGGAGAAAAGCAAACAGGTTCTGTTACTTATAAAATAAGTCAAAATGGCTTAATTCAGATAACTGGAAAGGCTGAAAATGTATCAGCTATTTATGATGGGAATAATAAAGTAGAAATTTCATGTAAAGTGAAGCCAAATATTCAAGTTGATTTTGTAGATAGTGGAAAAACTTATACAGCAACATCAGATGAGCAAGGTCTAGTTAGCACTATAATAGATGGTAATTATGGTGACACTATATACATTTATCCAGATGGTGAATTAGAATCACAAGTTAAAGTTACATATAATAAAAAAGAATATATATTACAGGGACAAAATATAGAAGTTAGTAATGTATGGAATCAAAGTTTGTTTTCAATAGGATTTACTTATAATAATACTCTGACAGTACAAGGGGGATGGGCAGAAACTAATCCTTATTATACGGGGAATGATTCTTTAACACTTCAACTTTTAAATACTAAGGGTGAAAAGATTTGTGAGGAGATTTTTAAAGGTGGTGTAACAATAGCTGATGCTGTACAAAAGCTTTTTAATGGAAGAGCTTTTGAGTATGGAGATCTTATACATATAGATAGTAATTCGGGGGCAAATATTAAAATTGGGAATAATACATATAAAGGAAATATGTACTTGCAACTAAATAAAAGCGGGATAACATATTTACAGGCTGTTAATAGTACATATAAGGCAGAATATAATGGAAGTAACACTTTTGTTACTGGAGTAATAAGCCCAAATACTAATATCTCAATTATAGCAAATGGAAAAAAATATATAGGAAAATCAAATTCAAATGGTGATTTTAAAGTAATATTACCTAATGTAGTGAAATCAGGGGAAAGTATTCAAATTATTAATTCAAATGGAGTTTCTCAAACAATAAAAGTAGAAATAAATACACAAAGTTTTGCAATTTTAAATAGTGAACTTAAAGTGATAAATGGTTGGGGTTCAGATGCTATTAATATTAAATTTAACCCAGAAACAATGACTATAAATACAAATGGTTGGAATCAACATTTAGGGCAGGATACAAGTAGTCCATTTATAGGAATTTCATTATATAATGGATTAACAGGAAATAAGATTAAAGATGTTATGTTTAAAGGGCAAGATAGCACAAGTACGTTAGAAAGTGCAATAAATAATCTTCCTTTTAATTTTGGTGATATAATAGCAGTTTCATATAATAATAATCAAGGGAGTGTAAAAGTTTATAATGGTACAGATTCAATTGGAAATTTAACGGGATCAACTGAATATTTTAAAATTACGCAAAATGGATTAGCTAAATATAAAAATCCTACTACTATAGATCCTTTGAATATTTTGAGTCCAGTTCCTACTAGTGCTTTAAATATTCAAGGTAATACTCTTGCAAATAAAAAAATAACTGTAATAGTTAATGGAAGAACTTTTGTTGGAACATCAGATGACAAAGGAGCTTTTAATATAAAAGTAGCTTCAGCAAAGCCTTTTACAACTATGACAGCAATTAATATTCAGGTAGATGGGCAAGTCCCTCAGGTTGTATACCCAAGTCCAGCTAGTATGCTTGAAAGTAATAGTGGAATTTATTTTGCTGGAAAATCAAATGAATTAGGCAAACTTGTGTTTAATCCTGTAACAATGAAGATGCAGTGGCTTTCACCAGGAGCATCTACAACGATAGCTAATAATAATCCAACGACATATAATCCAAATTCAATACCAACAAATCTTGGGACGGTTCTCAATTCAACAACTAAAGATAAGGTTTTGGGAATAGTTGTTAAATCTGATAAGGGAGCTATAGTTTTAAATCAAAGTTTTATAGGAACAGCTACTTTACAGGATGTTTATAATGCTGTTAATAATGTTAGTTTCCAATATGGGGATATTATTGAAATTTATCAAAATACAAGCTCAGTAGGTGTAAATGTTTTTTCTAATGGGAAAGTTGTTGCACCAAATTCAACATATATTACACTTACAATTACACCACAAGGTCTTGTAGATGGAGTTAAAAATCAGAGTGTTTATGATACTCCTTTTACTGTAGCGGATTATTATGCAATGAAAGGGAGAGTTACAACAGGACTTACAGCAAGTGGTTGGGATGATGGGTCTCAAAGTCTTGCTGATAATATGGTCATGAATCAAGTTATGAAGGAAAGAGTTGACGTAGCAATAAAAGGAGCAACAACAGATTTAGAAAAGGCAAAAGCAATTTTTGATATTGTAAGTCCTGTACCATATAGAAATGTGGGGGGAAATACAATCAATACATATGAAAATGGAGGAGTTTGTTTTAATAAATCACAATTATTTGCAGTAATGGGGCAATATGCAGGACTTGTTACAAGACTAGTTACAGGCTATGTAAATGAACCAAGTAATTATCAGCATTATTCAGGATATCATTCATGGAACCAAGTATGGATTCCATCACAAGATAAATGGATGACAATAGATACAACTTGGCATATATTTGACTGTAATCAATATGTAAATGCTAATAGACATAGTTTTTCAGTTCAAGCAACTCTTTGGAATCCTCAAAATAGTTATACAAGTTATTTTGCAAATGATCCATCTAAAGCGTGGGAGCATACTGGGGAAGTCTGGAATCATGCAATTTATTATGATTTTAACTTAGGAAATGATATACAATTTAGAAACTTATTTAATGATATAACACCAAGTCAAATTAAAGTATATAATTCTGTAGGAACATATGCAGCTAACATAACATTTGATGGTGTTAATCAGACATTCAATGTTCAAGGGACAGATCCAACTTTAGGTGCAAATACAGCAGAAACTTTTATGACAATAGGACTTGTAAATCCTAAAAATGGTAATATGATTTTTAATGAAACATTAAAAGGCAATAATTCTGTTGGAGACCTTAGAAATGATTTAAGTAATAAGCACTATAGCATTGGTGATATTCTTAAAATATCTTACGCATCTAATCAAAATAGTCGTATTGATGTAATTGCAGATGGAAAGGTTATAAGTAGTGGAAATGGAAATATGCAAATGTTTAAAATTACGGATCAAGGTCTAGTACCATTTAGTTTTAATAAATCTATAACAGCTACAGCAACTGCAATAACTGGGGTAAATAATGAACCATTTTACAATGCAGAAGTTTCAGGAGTTGCACTTCGAAATAAAGCTGTAACTATAAACATAAATGGTGAAAAATTTGAGACTACGGCTAATAAAAATGGTGAGTATAGTATGAATGTACAAACTAAAGCGGGAATGACAGATGAAACTGATATTATTGTTTCTGAATGGGGCTTGAATGAAGCTGTTGTAAAACCTATAGTTACTAAAAAGGTTGAACTTGAAGATAGTCAGATTGTAATAAATAATGTTTGGAATTATCACTTAGGGACAGTAGGTTTTAATACAGAAGCAATGAAACTGGTAGAAAATAAGGGATGGTATATGACAAATCCTTATCTTAGCAGTAAAGATGAAGCTTTTTCTATTGGATTAAAAAGTTCAAATGGAGTGAGCTTAGCAAGTCTAATAGCTAATGGAAGTGATGCAATACCAACACCGTTATATGAAGAGTTTAATGGAAAATCATTTAAATATGGAGATTCCATAACCATAGATTATAAAACTTCAGCTCGTATTATTTTAAATAATGTTTATGTTAATGGACAATTAGTTAATAATTATAGAGTGACAAAACCAATAATTTTATATATTGAAAAAGGTGGGCTTACAACAGAGAAACCTAGTGTATAAGTTTATAATTAATTTATTATATTTGAAGGTTAAAATTCCAACTAGGAAATTAAAGTAGATTTCTAAATTAGAAATCTACTTTTTATTTTGAAAAGTTTTTATAATAAGCTATAATTTATTTCATAGAAATATTGCTATGGATAAGGAGAAAATAGAATGAAAGAATATGTATATGTTCATAATTTTATGATAGGTAAATTAATAATAAAGGCTAGTGATATAAAATTAAAGGAAATAAATTATTATAATGAATCAGAAGATGATTTTATTTTTGAAAAAAATAAGGTTATTGATAATACAATCCTTCAGTTAGAAGAATATTTTCTTGGTAAGAGAAAAAGTTTTGATCTTCCATTAGAGTTTAATGGAACAGATTTTCAAAAAAATGTATGGAAAAGTCTTTTAGAAATTCCTTATGGGGAAAGTGCTACATATAAAGATATTGCTAAGAAAATTGGTAATGAAAAGGCGGTTAGAGCAGTTGGAGGAGCTAATAATAAAAATAAAATAATGATAGTTGTGCCATGTCATAGGGTAATAGGAAGTAATGGTAAACTTATAGGATATGCTGGAGGACTAGAGAAAAAAGAAATTTTACTTAATTTAGAGTACGATAATAAGTAATATACAATGTTTAGATTATTAAAATTATCAAGTAATAGTAAAAATTATTATTGGTACTGTAATAAGTTAAGAATAATTGGATATTTTAAAATAAGTTTTTAAAAGTAGTATTGCACAAGAGAGTGATGAAATAACAGGTGTTTATTCTGATATAGTTTTTTTAGATATAATGAATCAAAAGATAAAACTACAGATTGATAAAGAGGGGCTAGAAGTATATAAGTTGATTTTTGTATGAATTTAAGTATTTTTATATTGTTAATAGCTAAAAATTAGAAATAAAAACACCTTTTAAGATTAAAAGGTGTTTTTATTATTAGATATCTAGTAAATCATCATATTTTTCTGTGGCCTTTTTATATGACATACCTCTTTGATATTTAGACATATCTGTAATAGTAAGACCTGAAAGTTTTTCACAAAGATAATCACTTATAGCTTTAAGATTAGCTTTGTGATAATAATTGCTTTTTAATTCAAGTTCAAGTTCTTTCTCTTTTTTTATTTCTTTTCCATTTGCTTTATGAGTTATATCATCATATGATAGCTCATATTCTATATCATTAATATTAATGATAAATTTATTCTTTACACTTTCTATAACTAGAGATTCACTAACTTTTTCTACATAACTTTTTTTAACTAGAGATTCTAGTTTTTGTGCTATAGCTTCTTTATTAAATTCAGAGATATCAAACTTATATTCAAATCTTTCTGTAACACTATTTGTATTAGTTGGCTTTTTGAATGTAACAGATTTTTTGTTATTTTTAAAGTCATTTCTAAACCTTAGAGTGAATTTATTTTTTAGGAAATATTCTTTATAATCATAGTAAATGTCTGTGAATTCTTTAATTGTTGAACTACTTATTTCAACGTTTTCTCTAAAATTTTTGATTGTATTTAATATATCTTCAAGACTTAAGTTATCATCTATTAAAAACTTACGCTCTATTTCTATGAAATTTCTACTATCATAACTTTCTATTAAAAGATTTAAATTTTCTTCAAATTCTTCTTTTGAACACTTATCTATAAGACTTAGAATAATATCTCTATTAATATATGCAAAG
>JBOFRC010000145.1:0-1686 GCA_051650825.1 Sarcina sp.
CTGTAATAAATGAATGTAATTATTCACCAGAAGATGGTAATGTATATGAGATAGAGGCTTTTTGGGTTTTAAAGCAACATATAAGCGAAAATTTCAGTTAATAATTAAGCGTGAGATATTTTGAGTGTATAAAAAACCCCTTAGTAATTAAAGTGTACCTTTAATAAAGGTCATTTTTAATATTTATACTAAAGGGTTTTATTTTTAATTAAAAATATTTAAATCAGAATCCGTTACCTCCATAGTAGGTGGTTTAATACTATCAAGATTAAACCAAGTTGACATTGTTTTTTCAAATTCTGTTAATTCGGCTCTAATAATTTGAGTCTGTTCACTTATATCAAGGTCTATAGGTAGTTGTTTTACTCCGAAAATATAATCTACTGCAAATTCATTAGTTTTTTCTTTAAGAATTGCTTTAAACATATCTGGTTGTTCAAAATTCTCTAAAGATTCTAGTGAAAGTAGATAATTTATGAAGTTGTCACTATCAGAGAAACTGCCATTATCTTCGAAGAATTTAACTAAAAGAGGTGCTTTGGTATAGTGTAAGTATTCTATTAACGCTAGGCTAGTAAGACTTCCTTCGTATAATGGCGGAAAATTATATAGTTTTTCATTTTTAGTTATAGAGTATAAATATATCCTATATAATTTTCCAAATGATTTATCAAATGATATTTGAAGTTTTTCCTTTGTTTTCTGTGAAATAAGTTCTAGAGATTTATGTTCATAATAGGTAGCTAGTCCTTCAGTAATCCAAAGGTTTGGTGGCATATGGAATGCTACGTTATTAAGTTTTGTGTCCATAAATGCATGGAATAATCTATGAGCTAAAAGTTCAAAATCTCTTTTGTTTTCTGGAGAAAAACTTGCTGTAATAGAACTTCTGCTGCTTCCGCAAAATATTCCAATTTCATTATTTTTATTTAAAAGAGTCAAAGTTATTGGAATTTCTACTTTGAATAAATTACTATAATAATTGTATATAGAAGTCAAATCAGTTGTTAATTCTGTTGTAAGAATATTTTCTTGTGAAGTAATGCATAATTTGTCTTTTGAATATGAGTAATCAAAATTATGGAAGGTATATGATGATTTTAAGAATTCAAACATTTCTCCCCAATCACTAGTTGTTAATACACTTTTTTGATTATTTTCAAAAGGTATAGATAAATTTTTATACGCAGGGAATCTGTAATCGACAGTAATTTCAAATTCAAAATTACTATTAGAGCTTCCAAGGTTAAGTGCTTCAAACGGAAGTAAAAAAACTTGCTCACCAGCAAAGGAAATATAATCTTTATTCATAAATCCAAAGTGACCATGTTTTGCAAGATTAGAAATTTTTACGTTATATTCGAGCATTAATGATGATTTTCCATTAATATTAAAGTGTAAAAATTGTTTATCGTCATTCATAGGGACAAAACATTTTAAATTAGAAATTTTAGATTTACCTCTAAATATGTGTAAAACATCCATCTTAGGAATATCGCTAATAAAAACTTTAATATCTAAAAGAGAGTTATCAAGTGAGTTTATATCTAAGCTAAAATTAATTTTCATTTTTTTCATAAGTTATCAGACCCCTTTTTTTGTATTTCTGTAGTTTAGTGATTTTATTATAACTATAAAATTTGGTAAATGATATAGAATTAACCTATTTTTTAATAAATACATAAT
>JBOFRC010000146.1:0-18881 GCA_051650825.1 Sarcina sp.
AAATTATGAATGATTTTGCTAAAAGTATAGGAATTATAGATTCAAATTATCAATCACCACATGGTCTTGATAGTGCTATGCATTTCTCTAGTGCGTATGATTTAGCCGTACTTTCTGCTAAAGCAATGGAAAATAAAACTTTTAGAACAATAGTTGGAACAAAAGAAATTACTAGAGATAAAAGTGGATTTACTAGAGACTATAGGAATATTAATAAAATTTTATGGAGAATTCCAAATGCTAATGGAATAAAAACAGGATATACAGGTCAAGCTGGGAAATGTTTAGTTACTTCTATAAATCATGAGGAAAGAGATATAATAATTGTCGTTTTAAATTGCCCAGAGCGTTGGAAAGTAACAGAAAAAATATATGATCATATAAAAAATAATATTTAATATCAAAAAGATACTCCAAAGAATACATTATCGTAGATAGTATTTTAGGGAGTATTTTTTTATGAAATTTACTAAAAAAACTTGTATTGATGCAGGAACAGAATTTTGCCCGTGTCATTTAGCAGAAAGTGGCGATTGCATTTTATGTTCTCAATTAAATGGAGAAAAATTTTGTGACTGTAGTAATTGGTGTGGGACTTGTATTTATAGTGAGTTTATAAATAATAATTGCAAGGCTAAAGCAAGTAGAGAAGAGTATATTTTAGAAATTAAAGAAGTTGAATTATTAGAACAAAACTTAATTAGACTTACTGTTAATGCACCACATAAGCTTATAATGAGTCTTGTAAATCCAGGAAGTTTTATATTCATTAAGGGTGATTTGAAAAATAATTATTTTGATTTTCCAATTTCTATAGAAAATTTAAATATAGAAAATAATTTTTTTACTCTGTGTATAGAAATAAGAGGTGCTAAAACTAAAAGTATTCTCACCTTAAAACAAGGAGAAAAATTAAACATAAGAGGACCATATTTTAATGGCATATTTGGTATAGAAAATTTAAAATCTTTAAATAATTCTAATGCTATAGTTATTTCAAGAGGAATAGGAGGGGCACCAAGTCAATCAGCTATAAAAAAATTAAAAGAAAATAGCAATAATATATCAATTCTTTATGATATTAATCCATTTAAAAATGATTACTTTTTTGAAAAAGCATATAAAAATGATGTTGAATATATGAGTATCTTTGAAAAAGGAAAACTTACACCTAAATTTGAAGAGTATATTTTAAAAAAATTAGAAGATGGGGTAGATTTAATCCATTGTGCAGGAGCAGATATATTAACTATTGAAATTATAAATTTTTTGCATAAACTTCAATTAGATAACATTTTATTGAGTTGTTGCAATAATTCAAAAATGTGTTGTGGGGAAGGTATTTGTGGAAGTTGTACTGCAAGATATAAAGGACAAGTTGTTAAAAGGCTTTGTAAAATACAAGAAGATCCAAGAAAAATTTTTGGAGAAAGGAGATTTATATGAAAGTTGTTATAATTGGTGGTGGATGGTCAGGTGTATCAGCGGCAATTACAGCTAAAAAAGCTGGAGCTGATGTAGATTTAATAGAAAGGACAGATTTATTATTAGGTCTTGGGAATGTTGGTGGAATAATGAGAAACAACGGAAGATTTACTGCAGCTGAAGAACTAATAGCACTTGGTGCATCAGATTTAATAGAAATTTGTGACAAATTAAGTAGGCATAAAAATATTTCATTCCCAGGGCATGAACATGCATATTTATATGATGTTAATCACATAGAATCTGAGGTTTGTAGACATTTAAATTCATTAGGAATTAATATATACATGAATACTAGAATAGCAGATATTGATTTTAATACTAAAGACAAAAATATAAAAAGTATTTTTTCGGAACAAGGAAAAGAATTTACCGGAAATGTTTTTATTGAAGCTACTGGCTCTACAGGGCCAATGGGAAATTGCTTAAGATATGGAAATGGATGTTCAATGTGTATATTGAGATGTCCTGCTTTTGGGCCAAGAATAAGCATAAGTCAAAAATGTGGAATTGCTGATATACAAGGTGAAAGAGAGGGAGATGAATTAGGCGCATTTAGTGGTTCTTGTAAACTTGTTAAAGAAAGTCTTTCTTTGCAAATACAAGATGAACTTAATAATACTGGAGTTGCTATAGTTAAAATTCCTAAAGAGGAAATTAATTATGATAAACTTGGAACTAAAGTATGTCAGCAGTATGCTTTAAAAGAATTTGCAGAAAATTTAATTCTTTTAGATACAGGTCACGCAAAACTTATGACAACGCATTATAAGTTAGATAAACTTAGAAAAATCCCAGGATTTGAGGATGCCAAATATGTTGATCCGTATGCTGGCGGAAAGGGTAACTCTATAAGATATTTATCAGTAGCTCCACGAGATAATACTATGAGTGTTTTAGGAGTACAAAACTTATTATGTTGTGGGGAAAAATCAGGATTATTTGTTGGTCACACTGAGGCTATAGCTACAGGTGCATTAGCAGGGCATAATGCAGTCAGAAAAGCAATAGGCATACCACTTTTAATATTACCAACATCACTTGCGGTAGGAGATATTATATCTTTCGCAAATAAAAGTTTAGAGACTCAAAGTGGACTTTTAAAGAGATATACATTTGCTGGATCCATCTTTTTTAAGAGAATGAAAGATAATAACTTATATACTATAGATATAGAAGAAATAAATAATAGAGTGAAAAAATTTTCTCTTTTAAATATTTTTGAAACTAAATTATTATAAAAAAAAACCTCTTAATGTAGAGGTTTTTTTATTCTATACTTTTATGAGTGGTTTTTACCCAAGTTTTATTTTTATAAGTAAAAGCACTATAGAAAATTATAAAATACATACAGGCAGCATAAATAAATTGAGGAATAATATATTTAAACTTCCATGCATTACATTTAAATATAAATATAAAATTATATATCAGCGAAATTAGTGCTAGTGTAAACATATATATATTTGAACTATGATAAAAAATTAAATCTATAAAACTACCTAAAGTGTAAATAACTGTTCTAGATGGTGAATTTACAAATAAAAAACTATCAAAAAGTTGCAAAGATGGTTTTTTGAAAAATGCTTTTAAAATATTTTTGGATAATTTTACACTTACTTGCATATGACCTTTGCACCAACGAGCACGTTGATAAATTGATGGTTTTAATTCATCTAGATTTTGATTTAATACATATGACTCTGAGACATATTTAACTTTATAATCTTTTAAAATTGCAAGAATACTGAATTCTAAATCTTCTGTAAGAGTATTACATTTTTCAAATCCAACAGTGTCAAAAACTTTTCTTGCGACTGAAAAACCTGTTCCAGATAAACTGCCACTTATCCCTAATCTATTTTTAGCAAGTTGAAATCCATAGGACATAGAGTTAAAAGAACTTGTAAATCCTTTTGATACATAGGTGCTATCATTTTGACTTTGAATCCTACATTGTAATATTTTTTCTCCTTTTAGATGATAATAATTAAAAGTTTTAAAGATATTTTCACTAACTCTATTATCTGAATCTAACATAAAAATATGATCAGTATTCCACTGGCAATTTTTCTTTAATATTTTTATTGCTGAATTAATAGCTTTTGGCTTACTACCTCCATTAACTTCTAAAATTGTACAGTTAAAATCAGTATGTGTATTTTTAAAAGCTTGTGTTACTGCTACAGTTTTATCTGTGCAATTATCAGCAATAACAACAACTTGTAAAAGGCTTTTATTATAATCAGAGTTATAAATAGCTAATAGATTTTTTTCTATTACAGTATCTTCATTATGACATGGAATTAAAATAGTAAAACTAGTTTGCTTATTTACTACATAAGCGATAGGAAGTTTAGGCTTTCTCCATGCAAAAAAAGTTAATCCTACATTATAGTAATAAACTAGATTGCATATATCAATCAAACATTTTGTTAGTATCATTTTGTCACCTTATCTTTTGTTTAATATAGTTTTTGTTCAGTTTAAAGATAGAATATAAATTTAAAAAAGTATAAGTTTTAAGTTTACTTTTTTTAGAATAGTATTTTATTAAAAACTAAATTTACTTCTTAATGAAATATTAGTTATTATCTAAAATTTATCAATTGATTATGACAACAGAATGAAAAAAAACAAATCTTTAAATAAAGTTTTTAAAATTCACATTTTATTAATATTAACTATAATTTATGTTGACTGTGATGATATAATTAACTTATATAACAAATATTTTTGAAAATATAATATTTACATATAAAATTTGAAAGGATGATATATATTGGAAAATAAAAAAAAGAGAGTAGTATTAGGTATGTCAGGCGGTGTAGATTCATCTGTAGCAGCTTTATTATTAAAAGAACAAGGATATGAAGTAATAGGGCTTTTTATGAAAAATTGGGATGAACAGAATGAAGAGGGGATTTGTACAGCAACAGAAGATTATGAAGATGTTGCAAGAGTATGTAGCCAAATAGGGATTCCATATTATACTGTTAATTTTGTGAAAAAATATTGGGATAATGTCTTCGAATATTTTTTAGACGAATATAGAAAAGGACGTACACCAAACCCAGATGTTTTATGCAATAAGGAAATTAAATTTAAGGCATTTTTAGATTATGCTTTAACTCTAGATGCAGATTATATTGCTATGGGGCATTATGCACAGGTAAGCACTAACAATAATGGTAAAGTAGAATTATTAAGAGGTAATGACTCGAATAAGGATCAGACATATTTCTTATGTATGTTAAATCAATATCAAATATCAAAGGCTTTATTCCCGATAGGACACTTAGAGAAATCAGAAGTGCGAAAAATAGCAGAAAGAGCAGGACTTGCAACTGCTAAAAAGAAAGATAGTACAGGAGTTTGTTTTATTGGCGAAAGAGATTTCGCTAAATTTTTAACTCAATATTTACCAGCTCAAAAAGGAGAACTGAAGACTATTGAAGGTAAAACTATAGGTGAACATAAAGGGCTTATGTATTATACAATAGGACAAAGAAAAGGACTTGGAATTGGCGGTGGTTTTGGAACTGAAGAACCTTGGTTTGTAGCTGAAAAAGATATAAAAAATAATATATTATATGTTGCACAAGGTGACCATAATTCCAAAATATTCTTCGATGGGTTAATTACAGAAAATGTAAATTGGATTAGTATAGATACCCCTATAGAAGAATTCAAATGTACAGCAAAATTTAGATATAGACAAAAAGATATTCCTGTAATAGTCAAGCCTTTAGGCGATGGAAAATATAAAGTTATATTTGAAGAACCTGCTAAAGCTGTTACAGAAGGGCAATTTGTAGTCTTTTATGACAATGAAGTTTGTTTAGGTGGTGGGCCTATAGAGGCAACTATTAATACAACTAGAATGTAAAAAATTCAAATTTTCTGAAAACTTTCTCAAATATGTTGAGAAAGTTTTTTTTAGTTGATAAAAAAGATAAATCTTTTAGTTTAAAAATTAACAATACACAAAAAATACACATAATTTTTAAAAAAATATAAATAATAATTATTGAATAATATTTTATATTATGTTATTTTATTAACAAGAAGATAAAGTGTATAATACATGAATATTTTCTTGCGTTTTGAAATTTAAAGTAAAATAGTATATATAAAGGAGTTTTGTTCTATGAAAGTTTTAGTAGTAGGTTGTACACATGCAGGTACAGCAGCAATAAATAATATAATGGCTTTACACCCAGAGTGTGAGGTAACAGTTTATGAAAGAAATGACAATATCTCATTCTTATCATGTGGTATAGCTCTTCATGTAGCTGATGTTGTTAAAGATCCAAAAGGATTATTCTATAGCTCACCAGAAGCTTTAAAAGCTATGAATGTTAACACAAAAATGAAACATGAAGTTGTAAAAATAGATATCGATGCTAAAAAAGCAACAATTAAAAATTTAGAAAATGGTGAAAGTTTTGAAGATTCATATGATAAGTTAGTATTAACACCAGGTTCATGGCCTATAGTTCCTAGAATAGAAGGAATCGATTCAGAGAATATTCTTTTATCAAAGAATTATAATCATTCACAAGTTATAATAGCTAAAGCTAAAGAAGCTAATGTTAAAAATGTTGTAGTAATAGGTGCAGGATATATAGGCGTTGAACTTGCAGAAGCATTCGAAATATTAGGTAAAAATGTTACTCTAGTAGATGCAGAAGAAAGAATAATGAGCAAATATTTAGATGCTGAATTTACAGCTCAAGCTGAAAAAGCATTTAGAGATCACGGAATCAATGTTGTTACAGGTGAAATGGTTCAAAAATTTGAATCAGTAAATGGAAAAGTTTCTAAAGTTGTTACTAATAAAGGTTCATACGATGCTGATTTAGTAGTTCTTTGTATAGGATTTAAACCAAGTACAGATTTAGTAAAAGGTCAATTAGACATGCTTCCAAATGGAGCTATAATAATAGATGAATATATGAGAACAAGTAAAGAAGATGTATTTGCAGCAGGAGATTGTTGTGTTGTTAGATATAATCCAGCAGGAGATGAAAGATATATTCCATTAGCTACAAATGCAGTAAGAATGGGATCATTAGTAGCTAGAAATCTTATCAAACCTACATTAAAATATATGGGTACTCAAGGAACATCAGGAATAAAAATATATCAACACAATATAGCTTCAACAGGTATGACAGAAAATATTGCTAAAGCTACAACTAAATTTAATGTAGCTACAGTTGAGCATAAAGATAATTTTAGACCAGAATTTATGCCAACAAACGCAGAAGCATTAATTAAATTAGTGTATGATGCTGATACAAGAAGAATATTAGGTGGACAAATTATATCAGATTATGATTTAACAGAAATGATGAATACATTATCAGTAGTTATTCAAAATAAAATGACAATAGAAGAATTAGCTATGACAGATTTCTTCTTCCAACCACATTATAATAAACCTTGGGGATTATTAAACACAGTAGCAATAAAAGCTCTTTAAAATTTTAAAAAAAGGTGATGATATTCATTACCTTTTTTATTTTTGAGAATTTTAAAATATAAATAGAGTATGCTATTTGCTTTTTGAATTTAAATTATATAACATATTAATAGTTAAATCGATAGTTTATTTTGTATTTAATTAAAATTTGGAGTTATAATTGATATATTAATTATTTTATGGATTATTTTTAAATTATAATTATAATTGGGATTACTTTTGTTATAACTCTGTTGAAAATGTTTACTCTTTTTAATTAAATTAACAAAAAAATTGTAAACGATTGTTTTAAAATGTTTTTTTTGATATATTAAATATATAAATATCAAATTAATAATTAAAAAACAATTATTTTATATAATTGCAATTTTCAAAAAATTGCAAAACAGAATGATGAATGTAAATAGCTAAAAGTGTACTAGCTATTTAGAAATTCTTAGGAGGATTTTAATAATGAACAAATATAAAAGAATTTTCACAATAGTAATAGATTCATTAGGTGTTGGAGAAATGCCAGATGCAGAAAAATTTGGAGATTATAATGTTGATACTTTAGGGCATATAGCTGATTCAGTAGAGAGTTTTAATATACCTAATTTGCAAAAAATAGGTATAGCTAATCTACATAACATAAAACATGTTCCAGCTATTGCAAAACCATTAGGGTATCAAATGAAAATGGCTGAAATTAGTAATGGTAAAGATACTATGACAGGACATTGGGAAATGATGGGTTTAAATATTTCAACACCATTCCAAACTTTTACAGATACAGGTTTTCCAAAAGAATTATTAGATGAACTTATAAAAAGAACAGGTCATCAAATTGTTGGAAATAAAAGTGCAAGTGGAACTGAAATATTAGTTGAATTAGGTGAGCATCAAATGAAAACTGGTGATATGATAGTTTATACATCTTCAGATTCTGTTTTACAAATATGTGGACATGAAGAAACTTTTGGCTTAGATGAATTGTATAGATGTTGTGAAATTGCTAGAGATTTAACAATGAAACCAGAATGGAAAGTTGGAAGAATAATAGCAAGACCATATGTAGGTACATCAAAAGAAAATTTTGTTAGAACTAGTAATAGACACGATTATGCATTAAAACCTTATGGAAGAACAGCGTTAGATGTATTAAAAGATAATAATTATGAAGTTATATCTGTAGGAAAAATTAGAGATATATTTGATGGAGAAGGAATAACAGATGCTTTAAAATCAAAAAGTTCAGTTCATGGAATGGAACAAACTATTGAATTATTAGATAAAGACTTTAACGGTCTTTGCTTTGTAAACTTAGTAGATTTTGACGCTTTATGGGGGCATAGAAGAAATCCAGCTGGATATGCTAAAGAATTAGAAATGTTTGATGAAAAACTAGGAGTATTTTTATCAAAAATGAAAGAAGATGATTTAGTAATAATAACAGCAGATCATGGTAATGATCCAACATTTAAAGGTACAGATCACACAAGAGAGTACGTTCCATTTATTGCATATTCTCCTTCAATGACAGGAACAGGAATTTTAGAAACTCCTGATACATTTGCTACAATAGGTGCAACTATCGTAGATAACTTTGGTCTTGATATGCCAGAAAATACAGTAGGTGTATCAGTTCTTTCATCATTACAATAAACAAAAAAAGGATGCTTATGCATCCTTTTTTTATTATAATTAAAGAAAATGCAATAAATTTTTAAAATATCATTTGCAATTTCTAGAGATATTGTATAATTTAAAGTAATAGAAATTTTTATAAGATTATAGTTTCTTTCTATATATAAATAGTAATAATTAAAATAGTAGGTGATAAAATGTTTGGTTTATTCAATAAACAT
This sequence comes from Sarcina sp., assembly GCA_051650825.1. Lineage (GTDB taxonomy): Bacteria > Bacillota > Clostridia > Clostridiales > Clostridiaceae > Sarcina. The sequence continues at coordinate 8,821 of JBOFRC010000146.1, forward strand.
AAAAATAATGATAAGTTAGCTAATAGAGTTTTAGAAATATCTGAGGCGGGGCAAAAATTAGTGCTTAAACTTGAAGATTTAATATATTATTTAGAAAACTCAAGAGCTAATTTTATGGAAGATATTGTTAGAGAGTCATATACTTGTTCTAGGAATTTTGCAATGCAATTAGGCGAATTAGAATATAAATTAAAAGAAGATTCTAAAATAAAAAGAGAGTTATTAAATGAGTTTAAAGAAGTGAATTTTAAATTAGAAGTTGTAATAGATTGCTGCAAAGATTTAATTTTTATGCCAGCTAGTTATGTTGATGGAGATCCTTTTTTTAGTGTAAACATGAAAAGTTGTAAAGAGTATTTACAAAATATAATTATGTTTTTAAATAATATATATAATAATTTGTTAGGTTAAAAGTTGAGAGGATTTTTTGAAATTCTCTCTTTTTTATTAAAAAATTTAATTAAATACTTTGATAGCAAGCAGGATAAGATCAACTTTAAAAATTTTCATGTCAAAATCCTTTAGATAATCTTAATATTTATTTTAATATTCTTTAAATAAAGTAAACGATTACTTGTGCAGTGGTAGGTTTTTTTTAATAGTGTTTAAGTGCTATAATTCATATTAATCGAAAAAATACCATAAAAAGGAATTTATTAAAATGAAGAAAATTAAAATTTTAATAATATCAGAAGTTTTTTATCCTGAAATAGGGAGTGGTGCTTATAGAGTTACTAATTTGTTTAAATATTTAAAAAAATTAGGTTATGAGGTTGATATATTAACTTCTGTGCCTAATTATCCTGATAGAAAATTATATGAACAAAAAAAATTTTGGAATAAACATTTTGAGAAAGTTTTAATTGGCACTAGTAACTTATATAGAGTAAAACAAAGCAAAATAAAAATAAGTAGTAATTTTTTTAAAAGATTATATATATATATATTATTTTTATTAAGGTCTATAAAAAAAATCTTATTTATAAAAAATGAATATGACTTGGTTTTTGTCACAGTACCATCAATTTTTATAGGTTTTTTAGGTATTATAGCTAAATATAAATTTAAAGCTAAAATGATTTTAGATATTCGAGATCTTTGGCCAGAGTGTTTAAAAGGGATAGGTGTTTTTAAAAATATTAAAGGTGCTTTACGAATAGGATACTTTCTTGAAAAATTTTTATTAAAATATCCTGATTCTATAATTATAAATAGTGATGCTTTTCGAACATATTTAAAAGATTTAAATTTAATGCAACAAATATATTATATTCCAAATGGCCTCACAAAATATGATTTAAGAAATAATAAAGAACTATTAGAAACAGAAGTTGAAGATAAAAAGTTAACAATTATTTATACAGGCTTAATTGGACTTGCTCAAAATATACGCAGTATAGTAAAGTCAGCAAATTTGTTGAAATATAATAAAAATATAGAATTTAAAATAATAGGAACAGGCGTTCAGGTTGAAAAGGTACAAGAGTTAATTGATTATTATAAGCTATCAAATATCAAAATATTATTACCTATGACTAAAGAAAAAGTTTTAGCAGAAGTTGCTAGAAGTTCTATTACTATATTAAATTTACGAGGAGATAGCGGGTTTGACTTAGTCATGCCTGGGAAACTTGTTGATTATATGAGTATGGGAAAACCTATTATAGCTGGCGTAGATGGTTATACAAAAGCAATAATTGAAGAAAGTGCATGTGGAATAGTTGTAAATCCTGATGATTATAAAGCAATGGCACAAGCTATAGCTATACTTTATAGAAATGAAGATTTAAAAACTTTTCTTGGAGAAAATGGATTTAAATATTGTATTGATAAATTTCTTTGGGATAAAAATATAAAGAAAGTTGATGAAGTTATAAAAATTACTTTAGGAGATAAATAATATGAAAAAAGTTTGTATGTTTGTGTGGAATCATTTTACAAATGATGCTAGGGTTCTTAGAGAATGTACTGCACTTACAGAAAATAACTATGAAGTTACTTTAATTGCAATTGCTAATCCAAATGATAAATCTTTAAAAGCAAAAGAAAATACAAATAATTTTAATGTTATAAGAGTTGAGAGATATCCAGTTTATTTACTTACTTTAAATAAATATTATAAATTTTTAAAATTAAATTTATTTTTAAAAATATTTTTGAGTATTTTAATTTCTTTTTTATTTATAAGCTTTCCAGGAATCACCTTATTATTTGTAATTTTAATATTATTAATGTTACATCCATCAATAAAAAGTTTATTAGTAAAACTTAATATTATAACAAGAATGGTCAAAGTAGGCTTAAATACTAATGCAGATATTTATCATAGCAATGATTTAAATACATTGCCCCAAGGCTATATTTGTTCTAAATTTTTAAAAAATAAAATATTGATTTATGACTCACATGAAGTTCAAACTTCGAGAACAGGATATGGTAAAACTGCTTATTTTTTAGAAAATTTTTTTGTGCGAAAGGTAGATAGAATGATAATGACTACTCATACACGTGCAGCTTATGTGCAAAATTTATATAAAATAAAATATCCTAAAGTAATTCACAATTATCCTTTTTATACTGGAGATGAGTCAATAAATAATAAATATGATTTGCATAAATTAGCTAATGTTGATTATAAAGAACCAATTTTATTATATCAAGGTGGAATACAGGAAGGGAGAGGGTTAGAAAATATAATTAAAGCTATTAGATATTTTCATAAAGGAACAGTAGTTTTTATTGGAGATGGAAAGCTTAAGGAAAGATTAATGAAACTTTCATGCGACTATGATGTTGAAAATAAAGTGCGATTTTTAGCAAAAGTTCCTGTTAATGAATTAAAATATTATACTGCTGATGCTTATTTAGGATTTCAAGTGTTGAATAATGTCTGTTTTAATCATTATTCAGCACTATCGAATAAATTATTCGAATATATAATGAGTGATATTCCTGTTGTAGCATGTGAGTTTCCAGAAATAAAAAAAATTGTAGATGGAGAGAAAGTAGGAATAACTATAGATTCACATATTCCAGAAGATATAGCATATGGTGTAAATATACTACTATCTGATAAAGTTTATTATCATCAATGTAAAAATAATTGTAGAAAACTTAAAAAAATTTTAAATTGGGAGAATGAAAAGAAAAACTTTGTTGATATTTACGATAAAGTTCTTTTATAGAGGAGAATTTATGAATGGTATAAAATTTGTTGTTAGAGAGCATATGCTAAATTTAGATAGAATGTTTAAATTGTCATTTTACGATTTTATAGCTCCGTTAAGAGATACGTATTTAGGTGCGATATGGATAATTTTAAATCCATTAACTCAAATTGGTGTTTATTGGATTATTTTTGGTCTTGGTATTAGAGGAGGACGACCTGTAGATGGACATCCTTTTTTACTTTGGATGTTAGCTGGGTTAATTCCTTGGATGTATATCTCTATGAGTATTTCAACAGGTGCTCTTAGCATTTATAGTAAAGCAGGAATTTTAAAAAAAATGAAATTTCCAAGCAGTATAATTCCAACATACACAATATTAACTCAACTTATGAATATTATTCCTGCTATATTAATTATGTTTATAATATTTGCTTTTTATGATTATAAATCAAATATATATGTAATACAAATTGTATATTATCTTTTTGCTGCAACTATGATTTTAATTGCAATATCACTATTAACTTCAGCATTGGTTGTTGCAATGAGAGATATAAACAAAGTTATAAGTATCATTATGAAATTTCTTTTTTATTTCACACCTATATTATGGGAGCCTAAAAATCTTCCGGTAACATTTCAAAATATTTTAAAATTAAATCCATTTAGATATATAATAATCGGTTTTAGAGATAGTTTGCTATATAATAGATGGTTTTATGAGATCCCAAAAGAAGCTATATACTTTTGGGGCGTTACAATCTTTATATTTACAATTGCAATTGCTATTCACTTAAAATTTAGAGATAGATTTGCAGATTTAATTTAGGGAGGCTTTATGGATAATAAAAACCTTGCTGTTAAAGCTACTAGTATAGCTAAAACATATAAAATATATTCAAGTCCTAAAGATAAAATACTTGATTTACTTTTGCCTAAAGGCATAGGAAAAGAATTTAAAGCACTTAAAGACATAAATTTTGAAGTTAGAAAAGGTGAAATTATTGGTTTAATTGGTTTAAATGGAGCAGGAAAATCAACTCTCTCTAATATAATTGGTGGTATTTCTATTCCAAGTAGTGGAGAAATACAAATAAACGGTGAAAGTTCTATTATAGCTATTGGACTTGGACTTAATAATTTTTTGACAGGAATAGAAAATATAAATGTTAAAGCTACTATGATGGGATATAAAAAAGAAGAAATCAACAAAATAATAAATGAAGTTATAGAATTTGCTGAAATAGGTGATTTTATTAATCAACCTATTAGAACTTATTCTAGCGGAATGAGGGCTCGCTTAGGCTTTGGAATAGCTATTCATATGAACCCAGATATTCTTATTATAGATGAAGCATTATCTGTGGGTGATCCTACATTTACAAATAAATGTATTAAAGTAATGAATGAGTTTAAAAAAAATGGAAAAACGATTTTTTTTGTTAGTCATTCTATGCCTCAAATAAGAGAATTTTGTACTAAAGCTATGTGGTTAGAATATGGTTGTTTGAAAGAATTTGGTGATGTCAATATTATACTTCCAAAATATGGAGAGTATATAAATAAAATTAATTCTATGACAGATGATGAAAAACAAAAATATAAAGAAGAAGTTTTAAAAGTACAAAATCATGATTTATTAGTTAAATATGAACATAAATTTTTAAATTTTAAAAAAATAGATTATACAGGTAATATATTTAAAAAAATAATCTTAAAAAAAGAAAATACTTTTAAATCTATAATTTTTAATATTGATATATATACTATATTTTTTGGATTTATACCTTCTATTTTTAGAGGTGACATAAGTAGTACTACATTTATATCAGTGTCTCAAGGAATAAATTTATTTATTGTAGAATGGCCTATAGCTATTATCAGCAATTTTCTTATTACGTCTATATTTTCAATAATGACAGGAAAAAGATATGTAAAAAAATTAATATCAAAAAAAGATTTTTCAATATCGAATATGGAAGAAAAAATAAATTTTATAAATAAAAAGAAGGAAAAAGAATTAAATATAATAAGAGAAAAAGAAAAGTTAGAAAAAGAATTTAAAATAAAAGTTATTGAAGAAGAGATTGAAACTTTAAAAGAAATTAATGCAAAAAAAAATAAAGAACTTATACAACAAGAAGAAAAAATATCAAAAGAAAATTATAAGAAATTTATGGAAAATGAAGCTTTACGTAAAAACAAATTGAAATGTATTACAGATAAAGAAAAGTTATTATATGAGCAAAAAATAAAAAAACTCCAATATAAAATTGATATTTTATTAGAAAAAGAAAAATTTAAAGAGATACAAACAAGCAACGAGTTTAAAAGAAAACTACTAACTATAGAAAATACTAATAACAAAAAAAGAAAAAGTATTAAGAAAAAACGAAAAAAAGAATTGATTTTAATTAGTATAGCAATAATATCATTAATCACAGGAGGAGTTTATTACTCTTATGAAACGGCTAAAAATAATATAAATAATAATAAAATAGAAGAGGAAATTTCTATTCCTGTTATTAAACAAGAATATAATAAATTAAATTTAAATAACTTTGTCCATTTAGTTTTAAATAAATCAAATAATGACAAAGTTATTGTAGATAATTTAACATTATTTGATTATCAATATAATGAAAATAAACTTAGCATTACAGTTTATCCTGGCGATTTACTGCTTAAAGGAGAAAATGGAAAAACAATTAAAGAAACTTTAAATTATGAAAATATTGAAGATATAAAAAAAATATTATTTGAAAATTTTGGGTGTGAGATAAATGATTATGCAATAACTATTATAGAAAATAATACTAGTGCAATAGAGTATCATACTAAAACTTTAAATGAATTAAAAATAAATGGTATAGTGAAAGATAATTTCGAAAAAAATGTCCTAGCATCTTCTATACATTTTGATGATTTTGAAAAATTTTATAATGAAATAAAATTAAAAATAAATGATATACAAATTAAAGCAGTAGAGTATAAAGAAATTACTCTAGAAGAGTATTGTAGAGTAAAGAACCTGTACTTACCAAAAGATTTTACTAAAGAACATGTATTTATCTATACAGATGAAAGTGTAATAGATTCAAGTTTAATTTTAACTAAAGTTAAACAGCGACAGTAATTTAAGGAGTATCTTATGAATGTAATAAATAGCCTGAGTAGCTTTTTAATGAATATAGTGGATAAAAAATATATAAAAATAGATACAATGCATAAAGCAATATTTGTACAAAATAATGAATCAATTAAAGAATTATTAAATGAACCTAATAATGTTATTTTTCCTAAAGCTTTAGAATTAAATATTAATCCTGAATATATATTGATAGATTTGTTTAATGATTTAAAGTTCATAGCTAAGGTGAATAATACGTTTTTTGATAATAACTATAAATTAAAATCAGTTTATGAGAAAAGAAAAGTTGTAGTGGATCCGCTTACTTTTGAAAATAGTTATATTGAAGAATATTTGTTGATATATCTAAATAATTTAACTAGATATATTCATAATAAAAAAATAATTTTATTTTTTGGATATCTAAATACAGAGTATAAACTTATTGATAATTCTCTTATAAAGTTAGCCGGTGAAGAAATTACAATAGTAAAAGCCTTAAACAAATTTTTAGATAAGGAAAAAAATTTAATTATAAAAAAAATAATACCAGATATAACGATTTTAAATATAAATAAAGAAGTTTATATTACTGATTTTAAACAAAGAAAATTTGATGTTTTAAATAAAGATATTTTAAATATTAATTTTAAAAATATAACAAAAAGTATATTTAACAATGAAAAAAATTTCAGCTCACTAGCTACCATAAGATATATTTTTGAAAAAGCAAAATTTTTTAATAGTGATAGTCTTATAGTTATATTTGCTGCATTTGCCAAAGATGAAGCTAAATATAATTATATAAAATCATTAAAGGCTATTGATGCTAATAAATTATTTATTTTAGATGATTATGGCAGTAAAGGAACTTATTATTTAGGTCTTGATGGGAATTTTAGAGTTGAAAGTTCAGTAATATCACTAATTACAAATATTATGAGTAAAAAACAAATAAAATTTCAAAATGTTATAGCTTGCGGTAGTTCTAAAGGTGGTAGTGCAGCATTGTATTATGGCTTTAAATATAATTTTGGAAATATAATAGTTGGAGCACCGCAATATAGAATTGGAACTTATCTTTGTAATCTATCAATTAAGGATTATGCGTATGAGATATTTGGTGATATAAAATGTGAAAATTCTCTTAGGTATGACAACCTTATACGATTAGTTTCTAATCGCAATACTAAAGTTCATTTATTAACAGGTCAAGGTGATAGACAATATAAATTATATTTGAAAGATTTTATACAACTAGCTAGTGATTATGAATTAAATTTGACTGTTGATATGATAGAAATCAATGGACATAATGATATAGCTAAAGAGTTTCCAGTGTATTTAAATACTCATTTAGCTGGTATATTGAAAGGTTATAACTTTACTAATATAGTAAAATTTATAAATAAATTTAGAACTTAATTATCAAATAACTAAAAAATAAAACTAATTTTGTAAAAGGAGGCTAATAAAAGATTAAAGTAAGAAAAAATAATTTAATTAAATATTGTAGGGGGAGCTTTAAAAGTGAAAAAAATTAATATTATTGGATTAGGCTATATAGGATTACCAACAGCACTAATGTTTGCAGCTAGTGGAATAGAAATAGTAGGAACAGATTATAACAGTACAATAGTAGATACTTTAAAATGTGGGAAAACAACTTTCAAGGAAGAAGGGCTAGAGGAGCTTTTTAAAAAAGCTATTACTAATGGAATAGAATTTTCAAATGAGTATATTACAACAAATAAATATATTATAACAGTACCAACACCATATATATCAGCAAGTAAAAAAATTGATGCTAATTATATTGTAGCATCAGTAAATAGTGTATTAGACGTTTGTGAAAAAGGTACTATACTTGCTATAGAATCAACGGTATCACCTGGTACTATAGATAAATTTGTAAGACCTGTAATTATTGATAGAGGATTCAAATTAGGAGAAGACATTCATTTAGTCCATGCACCTGAAAGAATAATCCCAGGCAAAATGGTACAAGAACTAGAATTTAATTCAAGAACTATTGGTGCAGATAATATTGAAATAGGATATGAAGTTAAACAGTGGTATGAATCTTTTTGTAAAGGGGAAATAGTAGTTACTGATATTAAAACGGCGGAACTTAGCAAAGTTGTTGAAAATACATTTAGGGATATAAATATAGCTTTTGCTAATGAACTTTCTAGAATTTGCAGAAAAGAAAATTTAGATGTAAATGAATTAATTAGAATAGCTAATAAACATCCAAGAGTTAATATTCTATCTCCGGGTCCAGGCGTTGGGGGGCATTGCATATCGGTAGATCCTTGGTTTTTAGTTGGTGACTATCCAGAAATAGTAAATGTTATAGCTGCTGCTAGAGAGGTGAATGATGGACAACCTGAGTTTGTTATAGATAGAATCAGAGAAATTATGAAGGAAAATAAAATATTAAGTTTATCTAAAGTTGGTTTATACGGAATGACATATAAAGAAGATATTGATGATATGAGAGAAAGCCCAACATTACAGCTTATAGAAAAACTAGAAAGATATTTTGTAAGCGATATAAAAGTTTATGATCCGTGGATAGAAGAAAGAAAATTTGGGAATCAATATTTAGATTTTGATGAATTTTTAGACGATATTGATATGATTGTAGTACTAGTAGGACATACTCATCTTAAAGAAAATATGTATAAATTAGCTGGGAAAGTAATTTTAGACACAAGAAGAGTAGTTAAACAAAAAGAAATTTATGTTCTTTAATATATAGTAAAGGTAAGTGAGGTGTATAGTTAACATGACAGTTAAAAATACAGTTGTTGAGGAAAATGTGCGTTTAAGAAAATTAAGCGAAGAATTTTCACTACTAGAAAATGAAAATTTTTATTTAAAAGAAAATTTAAAAGAAATAAATAGAACTATTGAAAAAAAATAAAAGAAAAAAATAGATTAATAGAAAAAAGTGAAGAAAGCTTAAAAAATGCAATTTTAGATTTAGAAGATCTTATAAATAAAAATATTTTACTAGAAAATTTATTGAAAACTGAAACATATAAAAATAATGTTTTAAATAAAAAGGTAAATAATATTCAAAAAAAGTATGATTCTCTAAGCAATTCGAAATTAGGCTCACTAACTATAAAATATTGGAATTATAGAAAAAAGGAGCATTAACTTATGAGTTCTAAAAAATATTTAGAAAATTTAAAAGAATATAAGGAGATTTTACAAAATATCAATTTTGAATTACGAAGTACAGTTAAAATTGATGATAATAATAAGAAAATTGTAGTAGCTTGTATATTGGATGAATTTTCTTATAATTGTTTCAAAGATGAAGGTGAATTTATATATTTAACACCACAAAATTGGGAAAGTGAAATTGCAAATCTAAAAATAGATTTTTTATTTGTAGAGTCAGTATGGACCGGGCTAAGAGATGAATGGAAGTTTAAATTTATTAATATGCATGAATTAACTTCTTTTAAAAAAGCTAATGAAAACTATTTAAACAATATCTTAAGCTGGTTTAAAAAAAATAATATTCCGACTGTATTTTGGAACAAAGAAGATCCTATTCATTATGATGAGTTTATTTATGTAGCAAAAAAATTTGATTATGTATTTACTACAGATGAAAATATAATCCCAAAATATATAGAAGATTGTAAGCATAATAGGGTATTTACATTACAATTTGCAGCAAATTTAAAAATTCATAATCCTATAAATAAAGGTAAAGAACGACTAGGAGAATTTGCATTTGC
>JBOFRC010000147.1:0-2424 GCA_051650825.1 Sarcina sp.
TCTGTGGTGCAGTAATGAAGAGGCCTGGCTTTTGAGGACAATCAGCCAAAACTCCTGTAAAACCAGACTCATTATTCAGATTGTAAATGATTCAAGTAATATCTCCAAATTACTGAACCAACAGCTCACCTGAAACAAAGAGGACACTCAGTAACATGTTGTTTGTCACCATATTCACAGACAGAAACCTGGACACAATAAGACTGTTAGTTTTCAGTTGTAATAATCATAAGACTTATTAAGTTTTTACAACACATTCATTGTCTTTTAAAGAAACTTCATTACAGTAGTAATGGTTAACAATGTCTGCAGAGTTGTGGTTTGAAATCAGTTAAAATATAGAGTTCATGTTTTTTTCAGTTAAAGTAAAAAATAATAGTACATGAAGAATGACTAAATTAAAGTTTTAGTTTACGAAGCAGAGATGTAAAAGCAGTAAAATGTTTCCTTACCAAACAAGCCCACAGCTACAAAATAAGACAAGTGTTATGGTTTTAGAGTGAAATGAGGCAATTTGTCAATTTTATCAGAACTGCAACAAACCACCTAACCTAACTGTTGTAATATGACTGAAAGAGGATTTGCTGTTTAAGAAATGCAGTTCACTTTGTTTTGTTGCAAAGCTGCTAGATATCACATGACCCCCATGTCTAAAATATTGAAGAAATACAGGCAGTTTTGTTCTTACTTCTCATATCCTGTGAGGAAGTCAGATATTACGACATCTTAAAATCTTTAGGTTTCAAATGACAAATTCATCCACAAAGACTTTTATTTTTAACACGACTCATAGTGAGCCTTTATATGTATATATTATGTAACTGACAATAATAATGACATATTTGAGCAGGTGAAAGTATTAACATTATGTAATTCACACATACAGTTACCGCGTGTTTTTGCTGACTTCTGCACTGTAAAAGTCACATTATATCAGCAGTCATCGACACACACGTGTGTAACACAAATGATAGAATAAGTGATAAACGTGCTTTCCTCCTAAACGCTTTCTGCTGCATGAAAAGCTTCATTTTTATTTCATTTAACACACTTTACATGCATCCAATGGAAACACCAGTTAATCAATAAAAATGAATTACATAGTCTCAATATCTTTTTTGCTATCTTAAGAACAAAAGAAAGACAAGTGCCATGAATCACTTCAACATGAGATAAATCATTAAAGAAGATGTTTTCACTTTTGTGTTACGCTCACTTTAACAAAGAAACACAGAGCAGAAAAAAACATCACATACAAATATTATTCACCCAAGTCTGGGGTCATCTTTAAAGAAAGTAGTGCCATGTAGTATTTACCGGCTTGGAGAAAATGTTACACGTTATTGTAAGTGGCACACTAAGACTGAGAAATGAATACAGAAAAGACAAAACAGTATGTTGTTCCATTTATAGTGAACATGACATCTTCCTCCTCTCCTTGTGACTCATGATGACATGTTGCTGTTGACATAGTCTGCTTCTACTGTGTTCTGTGGAAATGAAACAAGAGAAAGTGGTGTTAGTACTCTGCCGTGAATTGGCTACAGCTCACTGGTGGTCTCAGGGGTGCCCCCATGTTCGAAGAAAAAAACAAATGCCGCAAAAGAGCCCTCTTGGATATCCCCATTGGTAGATAAAACATGATAAAGTGACCTCTACGGTGGCCCAATGTGCAAGAAAACGTGATGCAGTGCCCTCTAGGGTGCCTGTTACATGCCGTTTGTGCAGCACTTAGTCACTTGTGTTACAGTTGTGTTAAGTGTCACAGAGCTTTACAACCTCCACATTATAGAACAGCAGGTGGAGCAATCAACCACCAAAATTAGACCCTCAAAGAACAAGTTAAAATTCACACACACACACACACACACACACACAAAATCAGGATGAAATCACAAACCTGCCTGACTAGTAAGTCTCACACATGACCATTAGATGATGGTCGCCATATGATAATATGTCAGTGTTGTGTTTACAGCTTGTTGGGCTGCCCCCAAAAGGCTGAAAATCAATGAATGCAGGTTTAAAGCTGGTTTGCCTTAATTGCTATTTTAAAATTGTGGAATGTAGTTTTATGTTGTTTTTAATCGCTGATTTTGTTTTATGGGTATTTAATTCTGATCTTCTCTAATCAGCAATCCGTATGTTTATGGATGAATGAAGTGAACGTTGAACCATTTTACAAAGGTGTTTGCAAAAAATTGCCTATTCACACACCAGCAGATACGGAGTAACATTCATATTCGTTTGGAGTCATGTTTCCGGCCATCTGGCGTATGTAAGTCCAATATTCACTGTTCTTTTAGCTGCTAAATGCTCTATATGTTCGCCAGCTGCTAACCTCACCAGTCTGCAATGTCAAGTGTCATAATTTGCTTTTTTGTTCCTTTCATTCCCTCAACGTACCTTCCTTTCAAAATCAAT
>JBOFRC010000148.1:0-4040 GCA_051650825.1 Sarcina sp.
ATTCATATGAATAACCTCCTTTGGTATTAAATTTGGCGGCAAACCTAATTTATTTTATCCAAAGGAGGTTTTTTATATCCTACGCATAGCTATAAGCTTTTTGGAACCACCGATATAATCGGTGGTATTCTTTATACAAACAAAAGTGGTAGTATCTAAGCGATACCACCACTTTTTTAGGTTTAACTATAAGTTACTGTAGTATATCTATTAATATTTTTATAGATATACAAATAATTTGTTTTTTTAAATGTTGCTAAAAATACTATTTTCACTAATTTCATTCTGCTTAATACATAATTATTCCCATCACAGCACTTAATACTATTACTCCTATAGGATTAAATTTTTTATATTTAAGCAAGATAAATCCAAGTAAGCCTATAACTACACTTTTAATATCTAAATATGATTCTTTAGCTAAAGATATAAACGCACTAATAATCAGTGCTATAAGAATAGGTTTTAAACCTAAAAATGCTTTTGCTATGTATTTATTTTCTTTAAATCTTTCAACAGATCTACTAATTAAAATTACTGCTATAAAAGAAAATGTTATAACTCCAAGAGTAGCAAATAATGCTCCCCATATTCCTTCAATTTTATAACCTACAAAAGTTGCTGTATTTATCGCAACTGGTCCTGGTGTCATTTGTGAGACTCCTATAATATCAAGAAATTCAGCATGTGAAAGCCAAGAGTTATTAGTAACTACTTCATTTTGGATAAATGGTAGCATAGCATAGCCTCCACCAAAACCAAACATTCCTATTTTAAAGAAAGTAAAAAATAAATTTAAAAGTCCTAACATCCTTCACTCTCTCCTTTACTCTTACTAAAAAACACACCATATAAAATGCCTATAATAATAGCTAAAATTGGGCTCATATTAAAAAAAACTAATAAAAAAAGTACACTAATACAAACAAGTATATTTTTCTTAGTTTTATTAAAGTTTTTAGATAACGATGTAACTGCTATTAAAATCAAAACAGGCACTACACTATTTATACCTTTTAAAGCATCATTTACATATGGATTTTCTCTAAAATTCATAAGAAACATAGCAATAATTAGTATGATAGTAATTGATGGCAAAATAGTTCCAAGTAATGCTACTAATGCTCCTTTTATTCTTGATATTTTATAACCTACAAATATAGATGTATTAACAGCAAGAGCTCCTGGCAGACTTTGTGCAATAATTAATGCATCCATAAACTCCTCTTTATCTATCCACGCTCTCTCTTCTACCACTACTTTTTCTATTAGAGGAATCATTGCATAACCGCCCCCAAAAGTAAATGCTCCAATTTTAAAAAAAGAAATAAACATTTTTCCATAATCTGACGTAACTAATTTCATTTGTTAAAAAACCCCTTATAAAAATTATTAAATTAATCAATAATCACTCTAAAATATTATAATATTTACTTGAATTTAAATTATACTCTTAATATTGTAGTAAAACAAACAAATTAATGCGTCAAATACATATTCAATTAAATTAATATAAAAATTTAACACTTATCTTCATATTACATAATATTTTAATAATTTTAACAACTTGTATACTTTTCGATTAGTGGTATATAATAAATACATAAAGCAATTATAAATTTTACATATTCTGAATGGAGGTAGTTATTATGTCAGAAAAATTAGAAAACGCTGGAGCAATCTGGGGAACATGCATCGTTATGTGCTTAGGATTATTCGGAATAATGGTACCAGTATTTATGAAATAATAGTACTTAAGTAATCCAATATTTAAGTAATAGTTAGAAGTTTAAGTATTACTTAAATATTGGAAAGGGCATTGCAATTAGGTTTGCAATGCTTCTTTTTTTATTCCAAATATAATTTTCAATTATCTTTATTTCTATTTTTTATCGCTTCTTCTAAATCCGCATTATTAAATATCATCTTTATTTCTATTTTTCTATCTGCATAGTGATCATTTTTGTCATATGACTTTTCGTCTTTATTCCTTTCTTCATGTGTTGGATTAGTTTCAAACTCTGACATACCTGCTGCTTTAAACTTATGCCCAAAAGTCTTTTCAAGTTCACTATTCATAGGCATTACTTTATTTAAAAAACTTATCGCTCTCATTGTTGAAAGTTCTCTATTATCAAATGTTGTTCCTGCATAATCTGTATGTCCCACTATTTCAATATAATCAATTCCTGAATTAATTTCTTCTATTTCTAATAAACTTATGAATATATCGCTAAAAATATTAGCTACTTTTTGACCATCCTCTTTTAGTTCATATGAATCTATATCAAAAAATGTCTCTGTTTTAATATCAACTTTCCCTTCTTCTCTGTTAAAACTAATAATTTTTTTATCAATGTTATTTTCATTTAATTCGAATTCTATTCTATCATACAGCTTTTCTCTTTGTGCTGATATATCATCAACAAATATTGTTAAGAATCCCATAGCTAAAATCATTATAAAGAAAAAGACCAAAGAAACTATAGACATTATATCTACAAAAGATGGCCAATAAGATGGTGCCTCTTCTATCTCTTTATAATTCTTTCTTCTTAACTTCATTAGTTGTTACTTCCTAATCTAGTTCTTTTATTAGTAGAGTTTATTATTTCCCTAGATGAATCTATTACTTGTATTGTTTCATCTAAAGTTCTACTTGCACCAATTATATCTGTTTTTATGCTCCCCATATTATCATCTATATGTTGTTTAATACTTATTCCTACATCATCTAAATAATGTTTCAAAACACCCGAAAATTTTTCTGCTACATATAACGGCATATGATCTGTACTCTTATTAAAATTCCTTATACACTCTTCTAAACTCTTTGTCTGACTATTTAATGATATTTTTTGATATTCTATTTCTTTATATTGCCTTTCATTATTTCTTCTTACATCATCAATCAAATCTTTAATACTATCTTGATTTTCTGTAATCTCTACTATTTCATCTTTAACTACTTGTGCCACCTCTAAATTTGCTTTAGCATTCATATCTAAAGAACCCGCAAGTCTTGTAAATCCAAGATCTAATTCATTGTTTAACCCTCTAACTGATGTTTCTATACCTACTGTAACGTTAGATAAACATTGACCTAAATTCCCAGTAAAATTATCTAATGAAACATCTAAAGCTCTACTCATGCCTTCGAAAGAATTATCCATATTATTTTTCAAATTAAACATAGATTTATCTAAAGCGTTAGCAGAATCAACAAAACTCTCAAACCCTTTTTCCACACTACCACTAAGATGCTCAGAAGTTATTATATAATCTCTAACTGATTCATTAAACCTCGAAACAGGAGCTTCAAAATTATGAACTGTATCGTCAAATATTTCTACAAGCCCTTTAAATTCTTTTGTATATTCTTTAAGTCCATTAGCTGATTCTGTCAAATCAATCGAACTAGTATTTATCTTACTAACAAGTTCCTCAATACCATCTTTAAATAAATTAGTCATCTCTTGTGTTAAAGTTAACATAGTAAGTTTTACAGTTCTGCTAAACTCCTCAAAAATAGTATTAAATGTTTTTGCATGACCTGCAAAAATTTCATTATCTAAATAATCTTCAAGCTCTATATAAAACTCATCTTTTTTAACTTTCATACCTCTATTTAAATAACTTAAAATCATAGAAGTTATAACACCAAAAATACTTGTCCAAAATGCTGTAGACATACTAGCTATAGGTGTTTGAAGTTCTTTTGCAAAATTATTTATACTTTCTATTCCACTTAAAGCTCCCTTAGTTTCAAAAATAGCAAGAGTAAGACCTAAAAAAGTTCCAAGCAAACCAAGTGCTATAAGAGTTGATGGTATAAATTTAGCGATAGATTCTTGCTTAAGATGCTTTTTATTTAAATTTTTTTCTATAATCACTTGAGTGTTAATATTATCCGTACCTGATACTGTACTTGCTTTAAAGCGCTCTACTATTTTACCTATTTCAGAAAACCTATAAGTTTCCTCTCTATTATCATTAAAATCCTCTAAAAGTTCCATATAATACTTACTTGTCATCAAACT
>JBOFRC010000149.1:0-5402 GCA_051650825.1 Sarcina sp.
GAATACCATATCATTAACGGAAATCCAGTAATTAAGTATTAAGTATTCCTAATTATCATTTTCAACTTCACAAATTAACTTTATAAAAGATTTAAATTAAAAATTTTTATAATATATAAATACATATTATATTTATAAAAAAACTCTTTTAAAATACAACTAATATTTCAAAAGAGTAGGTAAATACTTAACCTAATAAATCAATATATCTATCTATATCATTTTCTAAAACTACAAAATCAACATATCTGCCAAATCTAGTAGTTTCTTTTCCTAAGACATAAACAATTGCAAGTGGAGTTGAAAATACACTAAACTCTGCACTAAGATTTTGATTATTCTCTATACTAATTTCTAAAAGACTAACATTTTCCTTATTTTTTATGATATCTTCAACCTTAGTTTTAATAACAGGACAAGCTCCACATTCATAATTACTAAAGTAAATTACAGCAATATCATTTTCATCAATAAACTTTTTAATAGTTTTAAGTTCCATTTTTTTACACTTCCCTTCAAAAGTTTTTCATCTAACAGTTAATATTTTTAATTATCTTCAACCGATTGCTTTAATCTTCTGCTACTACCTAAAATTAAAGCTTATATACAATTTCTTTCTCACTTATTTACGGTTGAAAAAGAGGTGTCCTCGCTTGTTTTAGTTGAAAAAGTTAATATTTTATATTCTATATATTATAAACCACACCCTCTTTATAAGAAAGTTTAAAAGTTAAAACTATATTAAAATCGAATCTCATATTAAATAAAAATTTTAGTTTATATATAGAAATCTTTAATATTTAACAATTGTTTACGTAAACAGAAATGTTTACATAAACGTTTGCTAAAATATTTATATATTCGTATGTATTATAAAGTCAATTTTAAAACTTTTTAATTTAAAATTCAAATTCCTAATTTATTTACTATAAATTTTCAATTTTTTAGTTTGCGTTGCAAATAACTCTTTCATCTCCCCATTAAAAGTAAGTTTATATAAATTATTTTCTCTTAAACCTTTTCTACTTACAATCAAAAAATCACCATTACTATTAAATCGTATTTCATCTATTTTAGGATTTATCCCTGAAAAATTTATATTTACAAATTTATTTTCTAAAAAATCATATAAGTATATACTATTCTTCATACCCTCCTTAGACAAAATGGAAAACAAATACTTTCCTCTTCCTACGTCAGTTCCTAAAATTTGATTCAAACTTATATTAGGATAAAAAACTTTTCTTAACTCGCCCCAGTTTTCATCATATAAATTTATTTCTTTTTCTCCTAAAATAAAAAAAATATTATGTTCTTTTGAAAAATAAAAATCTTCAGTTTCTATTTCTAAATGTTCTGAAAAAGAACTTCCATCAAAATCCATAGAACATATACTTTTTGTCTGTCCCTCAACTCGAATAAAATATACTCTTTCAAATCTATCTATATATTTTATTTTTTCAACTGTTAATTCAGTATCTGATTCTATCAAAATTTCTAAATTACGATCTATGAAATTATATAAATAAATTCCTCTTATACCATCTTTCGATCCTTCAATACAAATTAAATTTTCATTTACACAATCAAAAGAATATATTTCTTCAAAACCCATAAGAATTAAATCTTTTTTTTCATTTTTAATATTATATCTAACTATGTTACAAATTCTTTTTTGTATCTTATAAAAAATAAAACTTCTATTTTTATTCCATTTTACATCCTGTATTTTATTATCAATATTTTCCTCTATAGTTTTAATTCTTTCTCCATCATCAAATAATACTATTAAATAATTTTCAAGTTCTCCCTTGACTATTGCAACAGAATAATCTTTAACACAATTAACTGTAATAGCTAAAAGACTATTAATCCTTAACTCTTTATTTTTCATCATAGTAGATTCAAAATTCAAAACTATCAATTCATAAGCTAATCTCTTCTCTGAATACAATTCCTCTAAATTCATTCCTTCAAATGATTTTTCTATTTTAATTTTTCTATAAAACTTTAAAAATTCTTGTATTAAACTAAGTTTTCCATTATCTAATGAAAAAACAGCTTTTACTTCTAAATTTATCCAAACTTCAAATTCTTGTTTCTTAATTTCCAAATGTTCTACTGTAGGAGAAACCATTACAGAGACTATTTTTTGTATATTCTGCAAAAGAATATTTTCTAATACAATATTAAAATCATATGAAAAACTTGAATACATATCAAAATTTTTATCACAAAAATTTTCTATTCCAATTTTAGCTAACATAAAATCACCTCAAATTAATGTAAACCCTCTAGTAATATACTACTAATTTTTATGTAAATTAAAAATTTATTATTCCCAAAAAAAGAAAAGTGCTTTCTAAAATTCTAGAAAGCACCAAAACAAATTATATAAAAAGGAATGTGTGTATGAAAAAAAGCATAATTTAAAATATTATATTTTATACTATTCATCATCTAATAATTTTGTTACTAAAATTACTCAAACCAAAAAAAATATAAAAACACCCTTTATAAATATTTTTATATGCTCGAAATATTTATATTCATCTACATAAACATTTGTAAATATGTAAACATTTTTACGGACGTATACACAAACAGATACGTATACGTAATAATAACTGTAATATTTATTATTTTTCTATTACTAAACACGCCTAAAATAGATTACTCTACTCTAAAAAACCCCTTAAAACAAAAAAAGATAGTAGCCTAAAACTACTATCCTATAGTATATAAATTTATTTATTTTTGATATGAACGTCAACTTGATTATATGGAATATTAATTCCAACTTCATCAAATTTTAATTTAACTTGTTCTAATAAATCAAAATGAACTGTCCAATAATCGCTATTATTACACCATGCTCTAACTACAAAATTTATAGAACTTGCAGCTTGTTCACTAACAGCTATAAATGGTTCTGGATGATTCACTATTAATTTATGATTTCTGACTATATCAAAAAGAATATTCTTAGCTTGTATAATATTATCGTCATATCCTATTCCAAATACTAAATCTACTCTCCTCATATCTTGTGATGAGTAATTTGTAACACTCTCATTAGCAAGTTTACCATTTGGAATCATAACTTCTTTATTATCACCAGTAAGTAAATGTGTATAGAAAATTTGTATTTTTAATACTGTTCCAGCTTGTCCTGAAGCAGTTTGTATGTAATCTCCAACCTTAAAAGGTCTTAACACTAATATAATAACTCCACCTGCAAGGTTTGATAAACTCCCCTGAAGTGCTAAGCCAACAGCTAAACCAGCTGAAGCTAAAAGTGCTGCAAGACCAGCAAGGTTAACACCTATGTATCCAAGTAATGTTATGATTAAAACAATTTTTAGTCCTATACCACCAGCTGTTTCTAAAAATCTAGCAACCGTCTCATCAAAAGCCCTTGATCTTAAAATTTTCATGCTTTGCTTAATAAACTTATTTATTACTTTCCACCCAATAATAAGTATAATTATAGCTATCACAAGCTTAATTCCACTAGTTGTTAACCAAGTAAGAACTGAATGCCATACTTGGTCTAGACTAAGACTAGATGGTATACTAGATGTTATTGTTTTTGTATTAATACTTTTTAGCATTATTCAAATTCATCCCCTATTCTTTATCTTTTGTACATCTATAAAAAAATCATACTATGTAAAAATTAAATTTTCAAAACATAATTTTTTACAACTACAATTTTTTAGCTTTTTTTATTATAAAATAAGATTATATAACTATCAATAAAATATCCTTTTAAATAAAATTTTATCTAAAAATTGAATAGATCACTCTAAAATTCATTTAAATTTTGACCTTATAATAAATATAATTTAGCTTTTATCGTCTACTAAAACCTTTATAATCTTTCAAATTATATTAAATTAAGTTAAATTTTTATCTTTTTTAAGTTAGATATAATAAACTGCTCTTAAACGCTTCAAAATCGTTTCTAAGACGTTTTTACCTCATTAAAGATATAAATACTAGTTTCAAGTTATCCACATCTTAAATCGAATTTTTAAAGTTATCCACAACTGATCACTAGCATAACTTTATAGCAATATTCTTTTGTTATTATCTCGTTATGCATTTGTTTCTCTTTATTAACTAAGTCTAATAATACTTTCTTTACAATTTACAAAGATTATTCATAATGCTACAATGTAATCTATAAATTTGCAACAAACTAAGGAGGATTTTTTAAAAAATGAAAAAGATAGCTATTATAGTAATAATATGTTTAATTATTGCTGGAATTGGTTTTGGATTATATAAGTTAAATAGTACCTTAGAAAAATCTAATAATTCATCTGCACCTACTAAACAGACAGAACAAAATACGCAGAATAGTCAAACTAGTCAAACTACTAATTTAAACAATATATCTAATGCTCAGATATTAAATATTGCAAATGCTAGCATGACTAATACAAATTACACATTTAAATCAGTATTAGATAAGAGTGTATCTAATGGTCAATTAAACGTTGTACTATTAGGTTTTATGGAGCAAAATGGTAAATATTTAACTAGAAGAATAAATGCTAGTCTTCAAGACATTAATGGAAGTGCTCAAATAGTTCCTGGATCAATGCAAGGAACAAATATCACTTCAGAAGCGAGTACTACATATCCTGGGTCAGCAAATATAGCAAGTAAAGAAAATGCTATAGAGAGAGTTTTACAATACCTAAATACTCAAGGATATAATGTTAATGCATCTGATTGGGCGATAGATGCTTTCCCTAGTCAAACTATAGGACAATATACGGGTTACTTAGTCCATGTTTATGAAACATTCAATGGAAATCCTACATCAGTAGGTTGGTATTTAGTAACTCAAGATGGTTCTATATATAATGCAGGTTCATCAGGTACTGGTCCTATAACTTCAGCTTAAAATATGTTTTTAGAAATAGATATGTTTATACATGTCTATTTTTTTTTGTATTTTTTAGAATAAGTGTTTTTATAAGAGCCTTGTTTATTTTTATTAATTAAGAATTTTAGTTCTTAGTTTTTAAAAAAATTTTTTAAATTTTATGTATTATTTATTCTTATAGTATAGGTTAGTATAAAATACATATGGTAGTATGTTGTTGTATAATATAGTAAACTTTTCGCAGTGCTTGAATTTAGAGGGTTATAGAGATTATTTTTGTAAACTAGTGCAATATATTTATTAAACAACTGCAATATATTTATTAAACTATTACAATATTAAACTTGTAAACTAGTGCAATATATTTTGCAAACTAGTGCAATATTATTTTTGTAAACTAGTGCAATTTATAAGCTTCTAAATTTGCAAACTAGTGCAATTTAAATACTTATTTTTTTATATTTTTTTGAAAAATACTGCAATTTATATTTGTAAAATAGTA
>JBOFRC010000150.1:0-20319 GCA_051650825.1 Sarcina sp.
CTGAAAAATTCTTTTATAAGCACATCAAATAATCAAATTAATTTTAAAATATGACTTTCTTTAGTAAACTAATAAAAAAAGAGTATCTTGTCCTAAAAAAACAAGATACTCTTTAAGAGTTTATTTTAAATCTAAATTTAAACTAATAAGTAAAGCCTTATTCACTTTTTTCATATCCTCTTCAGTCATATGTCCTATTTTTTCTTTAAGTCTTCTCTTATCTAGAGTTCTAACTTGTTCTAATAGAACTACTGAATCTCTGTTTAATCCATACTCTTCAGATGAAATCTCAACATGTGTTGGTAGCTTAGCCTTATTTATCTGAGATGTTATAGCCGCAACTATAACCGTAGGACTATACCTATTCCCTATATCATTTTGAACTATTATGACCGGTCTAATCCCCCCCTGTTCTGAACCAACAACTGGGCTTAAATCGGCATAAAAGATATCTCCTCTTTTTACATTTACATTTGTCATTTATATATCACACTCCGCAAAGCCACATCTCATAATATACACTATCTTCAAATTCATTCAAACAAGCCTCATTAGCAATTTCGAGATTTATTTCTCCCATTTGCTGATAACCTTGTTTCATCATATCTAACATCTCTTTATTATATGATATTAAACTATCATCGTTTAATTGACACTCTTTTATGTTTTTTTTGAAATTATTATTAAATTGCCTTTGTGACATTAGATCCTCTCCTTACTTATATGATGTATTGTTAAAAAGAGTTTATGTATTTAGAATTATATTACACATTTTGTCACAAAGTCAAAGTTTTCTATCTTTGTTTTTAATTTTTTCTTATTTTCTTCGAATTTTTATCAATAATTTCGCATTTTTATAAATAATTTCTTACTTTTGATACTTCTCCATTTTCGATATACATTCTAGGAACTCTATTCTTGAGCATACATATTATTTCATAATTTATAGTCCCAACAAGTTTTGCAATATCGTCAGCATCAAATTTCACACCATTATCTTGACCTATTAAAATAACTTCGTCACCTAGTTTGACATCCTTAATATGACTTACATCAACCATACATTGATCCATACATATATTGCCTATAACAGGTGCTAGTTGACCTCTTATTATTACATTGGCTTTACCATTTAATAACCTTGTATAACCATCTGCATATCCTATTGGTAATGTTGCAACAACAGTTTCTTTTTCAGTTTTAAACTTTCTGCCATAGCTTACGTACATATCTTCTTTTAATGTCTTTATATGTACTATATTAGTTTTTAATGTTAAAGCTGGTTTTAAAGTTAATTTTTCTTTTTGCACTTGATCTGATGGATAATAACCATATGTTATTATTCCGGGTCTAACTGCATCTAAATAAGTATCGTTTAAATCCATTATCGCTGCGCTATTTGAACTATGCTTTAATGGGATATGTATTCCTCGACTTTCTAACTTATCACAAATTGATTTAAAAATCTCAAACTGCTTATACGTATATGTCTTATCTGCCTCATCTGCCGTTGAAAAATGAGTAAATATCCCTACAACATCTAGTCCTGGAAGCAAACAAACTTTAACAACATCTTCAAACTCTTCTGGTAAAAAGCCTATTCTTCCCATTCCTGAATCAATAGATATATGTATTTTAGCTTTACAATTCAGCTTTAAAGCTTCTCTTGATAAAGCTCTTGCATAATCTAAACTATAAACTGTTTGTTCAATATTTTGCTTAATTAACTTATCACTAAAAGTTAAAGGTGTATAACCTAATATCATAATATCTGATTTTATACCTGCATTTCTTAACTCTAGAGCCTCTGTAATCACAGCAACTCCTAGTTTATCAGCACCCTCTTCTAACAGAACAGGAGCTACATCCACAGCTCCATGTCCATAAGCATCTGCTTTTACTACGCCTATTATTTTCTTATTCTTAACAATCTTCTTGATTTCTTTCATATTATGTCTTATATTGTCTAAGTTAACTTCAGCCCAGACAGGTCTCATACTTTCCATTATTTAGAACACCTCTTAAAATCTACTTGTTGTATTTTAAAACACTATTGCTTTTCAAAATTACTATACTTTACTTCAACTCGTACATTTCCTTTAGAATCATAAATATTCAAATTTTCTGGTTGTTTATTTTCTAAATTAATTACCAAATTAACTTTACTAAAATTTTCATTGAGACTATCTGTTGGAAAGTCTAAACTAACTTTATTATCTTTTATATCCATTTTAGTATTTGTAGCATCCATATAATTCTGAATTTCATTTATTATGAAAAACCTATAAAATTCATCATAATTTCTATCAACCACAAATCTTTTGTCGCCTTCAAAATAGTTGATATTTATTTTATCTTTACTGAAAATCTGTTCTTTATCTTCTAAAAGAAATTTCGTTTTTCCATTTTCATGACTTATTTTCGCTTCTTCTAAGAATTCTCCCCTTGAATTCTTTACTTTATACTCGACATCAACTTTATATTGCTCACAACTTAAAATTTTCTTAATAATAGTCTCAGGGTCACTATTATTAGAATTTCTAGTATATAAAGCTAGTCCTCCTGTTATAATTAAAATAGCAACAACAATAGCTATAAGCACCTTATTTTTCATATTCCCCCCATATTTCAAAATACTTTACATTCATATCTATTCTGTTGCTTTACATTTTATTACTTAACTTTATTTTTCTTCGAACCGCTTAATATATCTAGATAAATTTTCTATTATTTGACTAGCTTTAATAGTGTAAAACTCATCATGTAGCTCATCTGCTATAAGCCCATGTACATAAGCTGAAAATACAGTAGCCCTAAAGCTATCTATACCTTGCCCTATGATTGAGGCTATTATTCCAGTCAAACAATCGCCCATTCCACCTGATGACATTGCACTATTTCCAGTGGAATTAATAAAAACTCTTTCTCCATCTGTTATAATTGTATGATGTCCTTTTAAAAGAACTACAATATTATACTTTTTTGCTAACGCTTTAGAAACTTCTATTCTATTATCGTTAATAAATTGAATATTTTTTCCTATTAATTTAGCCATTTCGCCTGGATGTGGTGTTATTACTATACTTTTACCTTTAACATCCGAAAGTAAATCCATATTGTCACTTAAAACATTCAATGCATCAGCATCAATTACTATATTTCTAGACTCACTCTCTAGTGCTTTTTTCAAAAGATATAAAGTATCATTATTCACTCCAAGACCTGGACCAATTGCAATACAATCAGATTTGCCAATAATTCTTTCAAAATCTTGCTCATTTTCAGAATAATTGTAAGTCATAGCTTCTACAATTTTAGTCGAAAGAACATCTTGCACATATTTACTTGTAATCAATGTAACTAAGCCACTGCCTGCTCCTATAGCAGATTCAACAGTAATATATGCAGCTCCAGTATAACCCTTTTGCCCTGCAATTACAGAAACTCTTCCAAACTTCCCCTTATGACCATCATAACTTCTTTTTGGAATTATTCCCTGTATAAAATCTTCTGTTGATAAAAACAAACCTTTATGAAATATATCAAAAACAAACTCCGGAATCCCTATGTTTTCTTGGATAACCTTTCCTATTCTTGGATATATCATGTTTTCTATCATACCCTTTTTATAACACCCAAAAGTTACTGTTTTGTTACAGTAAGTACTAGCACCTTTAACTTCCCCTGTATTAGAATCAATTCCACTAGGAATATCCACTGCTACTACCATTTTGTTCATGTTATTGATAAGATTTATGGCATCTTTAAAAACCCCTGTAACCATTCTTTTCAAGCCAATTCCTAAAATAGCATCAATTACAACATCACAACTTTTTAAACATTCTGTGAATTTTAATAAATCATCATTTTCTAATAAGTATTCGACGTCTACATTCAGCTTTTCAATAATGTTTTTATTATATGAAAAGTCACTACTTGCTTTAGTTAAATCTCCAATAATAAAAACATTTATAGTTTTTCCTCTTGCTAACAAATGTCTAGCTACAGCAAGACCATCTCCACCATTATTTCCCACTCCACAAATAATCGTAAATGTATTATTAATATGTAAATCTAAATGTTTTAAAATGCTTATTGCTGCATTCTCCATTAAAAGCAATGAAGGTATCCCTAAATTGTCTTCACAATATTTGTCTATTAATTTAATATCTTCCGCTTCAAAAAGCTTCATTTATACATCACCTTCTAAAATAGCATAAGCAATTGCATTTTCTTTATTATGAGATATACTTATATGAATCTTATATAGATAACTTGATTTTTCCTTTATTATGTCTTCTACAGTCTTACTAACTAAAACAAAAGGTTTACCTAAATCATCCCTTAAAATATTAATATCTTTTAGACCAAATCCTCTAAAGCCAGTTCCTATAGCCTTACTTATGGCCTCCTTGGCAGCAAAGTTTCCAGCTATAGTTTCATATTTTAAATTTCTTGTTTTAAAATATGCTATTTCCTGTTTTGAAAAATTTCTTTCAAGAAAATTACTATTTCTTTCAACTGCTTTTGCCACCCTTTGTATTTCAATAATATCTGTTCCTATACCTAATATCATTTCATCCATCACTTGTTTTTTAAATTATAAACAAATCTCCTTTACTACATATTTTGTATACACAGGTCTACCTTTTCACCTAACACATCAATTAAATGAATTGGTGATACTATATATTCTGAAACTAAAGAAAACATTTCTTCTACTTTTCCTAAATCAAAAGAAATTATATTTATAAGATCTCTTTCAATATTAACAAGAACTTCTTCCTTATAGTCTAATCTTTCGGCTTCTATACCAAACACCTCTTGACCATTTAGTAAACTACTAACTATTTTATACGAATATTCATAATTTACATCTCCAGAATTTAAATTCCTAACTAAGCTTTTTACTATTTTCATTTTATTGTCCCCCTATTAGATAAAAATTTTCCCTCTTCACTATAATAACACTTAATTTTAAAAAATACTGTCAAAGTATGATGGATAATTTGTAAAAAAACTTTTTTGTTTTTGACATTTTTTTCTTTTTACCTCATATATTTATGCAATAAATATTAATTTTTAATTTTTTTTAGTTTTTTTTGTCGAATAACAAATAAAAACTTCCATTTTTTATTTTTTATTTAATATTTATTTTTGTTCATTAATAAAAAAATCGTTTTTTGTTAATACTTATTTATAAAATTTTATACTATAATATAAATATGAGTAAATAAAAAGCATTATTTATTAATCATATATATTTTCGAATAACTCCCATTATTCGAAAATCAATACTTTATGTTGGAAGGGGGAAATATCACATAAAAGCCTGATAACTACAGGTCGTGATAGATACTTATGAATTATACTGAAATAAAAAACAATTTATATTGGGTTGGTGCTCTTGACCCTGAATTAAGAGTATTTGACATTATAATGCATACACCATATGGTACATCTTACAACTCATATGTACTAAAAGGTAGCGAAAAAACTGCTTTATTCGAAACAGTTAAGGCTGAATTCTTTGACCAATATATAGAAAGATTAAAAAGCTTAAACGTTGATTTAGAAGAAGTTGCTTATTTAGTAATAAGCCATACAGAACCTGATCATGCTGGTTCTATATCAAAAATGTTAGAGCTTTGTCCTAATGCTAAAGTAGTTGCTTCTCCAGTAGCAATAAAATATCTTAAAGGTATTGCTAATAGAGAGTTTGAAACTATTCCGGCAAAAGAAGGAATGGAGTTATCACTAGGTGATAAAACACTTCAATTTTTATCAGTTCCAATGTTACACTGGCCTGATACAATATACACATATATAAAAGAGGATAAAACTCTTATTACTTGTGACTCATTCGGAGCACACTATGCATTCCCAGAAGTTTTTGATGATTTAATCGAAAACAGAGAAGAATATCTAGACGCATTAAAATACTACTTTGATTGTATTATGGGACCATTTAAGCCATTCGTACTTAAAGCAATCCATAAAATCAAAGATTTAGAGGTTAACACTATTTGTCCTGGACATGGACCTGTTTTAAGAGGACATATTGATGAGGTTATTTCATTATATAAAGAGTGGTCTAAACCACCTGCATTAAATGATATACCAAAAATAGTTATTCCTTATGTAACTGCTTATGGATATACAGGTATGATAGCAGAAGAAATCGTAAAAGGATTTAAAGCAGCTGGAACATTTGATATAAAACTTTATAATGTTATAGAGCATGATGAAGCTGATATACTTGCTGAAATCGCAACTTGCGATGCATTAATAGTTGGTACTCCTACTATTCTTGGAGACATGCTTGAACCAATTAGAGTTTTACTTGCAAAACTTAACCCTATCATTCACGGTGGAAAAGTTGCTGGAGCATTTGGTTCATATGGCTGGAGCGGAGAAGGTGTTCCTAGACTTCAATCAAGACTTAAAGAACTTAAAATGTATCTACCTTTAGAACCTATGAATATAAACTTTAAACCATCAGATGATGAGTTAAAAGCATGTTTTGAATTTGGTGAATCTTTAGGAAAAACTCTTTTACATGAATTTTCATGCAAATTAAAATAATAAAAAACAGAGGATTTTGTTCCTCTGTTTTTTTATTATTGATTTTCAGTCACTTTTTTATATGGGTTTATTTTTCTAAATTCATCTACAGAAACTTCAATAAAATATCTACGTTTCCCTTCTTCATCCTCATAGTTTCTAGTTATTAACCTTCCACTTAATGTTATTGAATCACCTTTTTTCAAAAACTGACATGCAAGTTCTGCTTTCTTCTCCCACATTATAAGTGGTATGAAGTCAGATTTTCTTTCTCCATCTAGTGATTTATAATCTCGCTTTATAGCAATTGTAAATTTTGTATATACTTTACCACTACCCTCTACTATTTTTAGTTCTGGATCTTTTACTAATCTTCCCAATAATACTATTTTATTCATTATTAATACGCCTCCTAAAGCAACATAGCTTAATTCTAGCCATAAAAATAATTTTTATTCATAGCACTATAATATTTTTTATTTTTTATTCAACTAAAATTGCATTAACTTCACCACCAAGTATTAAAATGAATGAAGTTAAAAATATCCAAGTCATAAAAATAAACACAGCCCCTAAACTTCCATAAAATCTAGAATAATTTCCAAAATGATTTACATAATAAGCAAATGCTGCTGATGCTGCTATCCATCCAACTGTAGTAAATGCTGCACCAGGAATAACATTAAGCCATCCGAGTCTTTTACAAGGAATCAATTGATACATTACCATGAAACTAAGTACCATTAGTAATATTAAAACTATATTTTTCGCAACCGACCATACATCGAGTATTAACTCTGGATTATGTATATATTCCTTTATAAATCCAGTTATAGTATTACTAAAAACGAATAAAAGTAATGTTGCAAGTATTATTATTGCTAAAATTAAAACAGAAAAAATAGATATCAATTTAACCACAATAAATGAGCGTTTTTCTTTCACTCCATAAGCTTTATTAACTCCTCTTATAACAGCTCCAAATCCTGAAGATGATGTCCACAGTGCAAGAAGAATACTAACCCACAATAAGCTACTCTGCTGTGTATTAATAACTGCTATAACAGTACTTTCTATAAGCTGGTAAGCTGCAAGTGGCATGACTCTCCTTAGTAAATCTAATACCACTTCACTATTTAAGTTACTATAACCAATTAAAGTCATTATAAACATTAAAAACGGAAAAAATGCCAATATTAAATTATATGCTAATTGAGATGCTAAAGCATATATATCGTCTTCTATTATCTTTTTGAAGAAAACATTTAAATTTTTTATTATCCTATATATCATATACTCACCTATTCTAAAATTACTTTTTCCTAAAAATTATGTATATACATTAAATTCTAAATATATATGCCTTATTATACACAAAATATGTTTAATTTTATAACATAAATCTAAAATTATAATCTTTATACTTTTAGAGAAAATCTCTTTTCATCAATATTTATATATACAAATATTCTATTTAATTACTCTAAATTCCCATATTATATATCTACTAATTTATTATAGACATAATACCTTTCAATTATTTCTATGTAATAGCTAACCTAAATTATCTTTATAAAACTAAAACTCAGCTTAAAACTCATTCCAAATATCTAACCCTTATAATTAATAATATAAAAATATCCAATTTAATATTATAATAAATTTAGATAATAGATTTAGATAAACATCAACTTAATTTATATCGAGTTTTAACACTGTTTTAATATTAAATCTATATTATCTAAGAATTTATGTTTCTTTATTTACTATATATAAAAATAGAAATATTAGAAACACTATATATCTTATAATTAATTAAAGGGGATGAAACGATGCTTTATACATTAAAAAACGAATTTTTAACTATTACTGCTCATGAACATGGTGGAGAACTTCACAGTATTACCTCTAACTCAGATAATACAGAATATTTATGGAATGGTAATCCTGAGTATTGGAAATACCACGCACCTATACTATTTCCTATAGTAGGAAAGGTGAATAATGGAACTTATATAGTAAATGGAGAAACTTTTGAACTTCCTCAACATGGATTAGCAAGACTATCAGAGTTTAAACTTATAGAAAAGACAGAAAATTCTCTTAGCTTTGAATTAAGCTATTCTGAAGATACACTTAAAATATATCCTTATAAATTCTCATTAATCATAAAATATACTCTTGATTCTAAAAATGTTAAAACTGAATATACTGTAAAAAATTTAGATAATAAGAATATAGATTTTTCAATAGGAGCACACCCTGCTTATATGTGTCCTATCCTTTCAAATGAAACTATAAATGATTATTTCTTCGAATTTGAAAAAGATGAAACTTGTTCTTTAATGGTTCTTAACACATCTACTGGATTATTCACACATACACAAAGAAACTTCTTAAATAATCAGAAAGCTTTTGATCTATCAAAAGAGTTATTTAAAGATGATGCTTTAGTTTTTGATTGTTCTACACTTAACTCTAAATATTTAAATTTAAAAAGTAAAAAAAATAATAAGTTCATTTCTTTCAATTTTGAAGGATTTTCTCATCTTGGCTTATGGGCGCCAGCTCAAGGAGCACCATTTGTATGTATAGAACCTTGGTTTGGACATGCTGATTTTGAAGATTTTACTGGAGAATTTAAAAACAAACCTAATATTATAAACTTAGCGCCAAGTAAAGTTTTTAATTGTGCATACACTGTAAGTATCCACGAATAAAATTAAGGGAACAGTCTAATCACTGCTCCCTTAACTTTTAGCTATTTTTCAAAACATTAGATAGATTATCAATAGTCATACTTAACTTTTCAAGCTTTCCTTCTATTCTCATCAACAAATACAATGTTATGGCTATTGGAAATCCCACATTTGCTATAGCTTCTATTAATCCGTCCATAAAAAAACCTCCTTTTATTATGTATATATACACAACAAAAGGAGTTTTATCTAAAACTTTTTTGAATAATCATTTACTATTTTTTGCACCATCTTTTTAGTTGCACTTGCTTGAGCTACTAAAGACATAACAACAATAAAAACTTTTATTCTTTCTTTATCTTCTGATTTTAGATCTAATTCACTAAGTTTCTTATTTAACTTCTCATCATCATACGCCGGACCTGAAAGAAAATCATTAAAACTTTCTTGTTGTATTTCTGAGAAAAGCTTATAAGCTGCTCTCCAAGATATAATATCATCTTCTCTGTTATTAATATCATTGAATGCTAAATTAAAAACACTTTTAATTTCTTCAGTAGTAAGTACTGGTCTCATGTAACTCAAAAGAACTAATTGAGCTAAATGATCTTTTGTATAACCTCTTTTTTTTCCATCAACTGGTTTTGCTATAACGTCACTTTTTATATAGTTCTGAACTATATTATTTGTATAATTATCCCCCGAAAAAGCATCATTTAAATAATCAATTACTTGTGATAAAAACAAATCATATTTTGGTAATTCATCATATGAAACTATCGTATTATGTGACATCTCAGTTGCTAAGTCTAAAAAATATTCTTTATCTAACCTTTTAGATTCCATGCTCACACCTCACATTTATTACTACTTTAATTATATAGTAAAAATAATCACATTACAAGTTACTTTCAATTTCTTTATATATATTATATATATATCTTATATAGATTAATTTATTCTTTATATTATGTAATGCTATTTTTATTATTTTTTACCGTTTATTGATTTTGATTCATACTTTATACATATACTTTTACATTTAATTCCCATTTTTGGAAAGTATAAATATTATTTTTTTAATTAAATTAACGCATAAATACTCGTGCTTACTAATTTTTAAGTAGTAAAATTGTATTTTTTTGTTAATTTTAAAGCGATTTTTTTTATGAAACCATCCATTTTAAGTAAAAAATATCTATAAAATAGCATTTTTTGGACAAGTTCTACTTATTTTTTTACAAAAAAAGAGTTTTTTATCTTTTTTATGTTGACTTTTCAATTTTTTGGTAGTATATTCAATATATAATATATTAAAAGTAAAAAAATTGAATTTAACTAATTACTTTTTCCAAAAAAGTGTTGACTTTATATGTAAAGATTGTTAACATTATAATATATTTTGTCGAAAAATGTAGTTTGCAAGGAGGATAAACGCAATGAAATCAACAGGTGTAGTAAGAAGAGTAGATGAACTAGGGAGAATAGTTATCCCTATAGAATTAAGAAGAACATTAGATATCGCAGAAAAAGATGCTTTAGAAATATATGTAGATGGTGAGCAAATCATATTAAAAAAATATGAGCCAGCTTGTATCTTCTGTGGAGATGCTAGAGATGTAGTTAACTACAAAGGAAAAAATATTTGCAAAAACTGTCTTGATGAATTAAAAAAATAATTAGCTAGTATAGATTAATTACAATTTTATTTAAGAAAAATGCCAACAGAAGAAAATTCTTCTATTGGCATTTTTCTTTTATTATCAGATATCACCAAATTCACTAGTAACTTTATTCTTCAATGATTTTGATAAGCTATTTATATACTCTAAAATATTATCTTTTTCATTACCCTCTAAAGGTGTAGGAACATAATCATTCCACTCTGCCTTTGAACTTACGCTAACAGGAATTATCTTATACTTTATATCACCTAAAACATTATCTACAAAATCAAATTTTGCTTGCAAAATAAAACTTCTTTTATCATTTGGATTAAAATTCCCTCCAAAACAAAAATTAGATAAAGAATATACTATAAGTTTATCATTATAATTTTCTAAGCTTTGTATAACATGAGGGTGCGATCCTAAAACCATATCCGCCCCACTATCAATGGTATATCTAGCTATACTTTGCTGATATTCATGTGGTAATGCCTCACGCTCTATTCCCCAATGAAAATATGGAATAATAACACTTGCACCATCATCTTTTAAATCTTCGATATCAGCTTTAATTTTATCTCTTAATTCTTTAGTATCTCCCCACGCCTGATATCCTAAAAAGCCAAACTTTATTCCTTTTATATCTTTTAAAATTTTATTTCCTTCACCACAATACTCTATTCCTTCATCCTTTAAAGTTTTTATTGTATCTTGATACCCTGCATTTCCATAATCATATATATGATTATTAGCTATAGTGACTCCTTCTATACTACCTGATGTCAGTACTTTAACAAGCCTCGGATCACCTTTAAAATGAAATACTCTGCCCTCTCCTTTATTGGCTTTTGCATTAGATTTTGTAAAAGGATTCTCTAAATTCACTATAGTATAATCATCATTTGCAAAAATATCTTTTACATTTTTCATAAAATAACTATAATCGTTATTTTGTTGTTTTAACATAGTCGATACTGTATACGCACTATTAAAACTTGAATCTTCACCAATAGTACAATCTCCAGCAGCACTAATGATAATTTCTTTCTTCTCCTTTTTTGTTACAGTTTCTTCTTCCACATTTGCCTCTTCAATTAACTCTTCCTTCTCTTTAAATGATTGCTTTTTATTGCTATTGCGTCCTAACATATAAGCTCCAAAAGCTGCTACTAAAAAAACACTCCCTACAAGCAGTAACAAAGTTTTTTTTCTCATAAAATTTCTTTTCCCCCTGTTTCTAATATAAATATAAAATAAAAGGACTAAGTAAACTTCTATACAAGCTTACTTAAGTCCTTTTATTTTTGTCTAATTTAATATATTTGTAAGAAAATGGAATTTTAAATATCTAATGAAAATTTATAAACTTCTGATTTTGCAACGCCTCTTTCTTTTGCAACTAATTTTATAGCATCTTTTTTAGAATTTCCACTTTCTATATAAGAAACAATATGCTCTTCTATTGTCATATGCTCCCACTTTGCCTGTTCCTCTAAAGCTATAGCTTCTTTAGTTTTTCCTTCTATTACAATAACAAATTCTCCTCTTGGAGCATTTTCTTTAAAAAATTCAATTGCTTCTTCAAAAGTTCCTCTATAAATGCTCTCATGAAGCTTTGTAAGCTCTCTGCAAACAGCAACATTTCTATTGCCTAATCCTTGTTTTAGAGAATCTAAAGTATCTAAAACTCTATAAGGAGATTCATATATTATTATCGTTTCCGTTCTACCTTCTATATCATCTATAAAGATTTTTTTTTCTTTATTTTCTCTTGGATAAAAACCTTTAAACATAAACTTACTAGTATCAAGCCCTGAATAAACTAAAGCTGTTGTAAATGCTGTAGCCCCTGGTAGAACTTCAAATTTCACACCATACTCTATACATTTTCTAACAATTACTTCACCAGGATCAGAAACTCCTGGCGTCCCTGCATCACTAACAACTGCAATATTTTCTCCATTTCTAGCTCTTTCTATAAGTTCTTCACCTTTACCTTGCTCATTATGCATGTGATAACTTATTAAAGGCTTCTTAATTTCAAAATGATTTAATAACTTTAAGCTTTGTCTTGTATCCTCCGCTGCTACTACATCAACATTTTTTAAAGTTTCAAGTGCTCTAAGAGTTATATCTCCTAAATTCCCAATTGGTGTTGGTACTAAATATATAGTTCCTGCCATTACAAACATCCTTTCTATCTTTCGTATATTTTATTTATTTGTTCTGAATAATTTCCTTGCTCATCATAAACATATATTGGAGCTTCCCACTTCAAAAATGCTCCTCCATCTCTTTGCCCTTCTACTAAAACAATATTAGGTGCTTTCTTAGCATTAGGATGTATCATTTGTACTCTTTTTGGTTCTATCTTATATTTTCTCATTAAAGTAAATATATCTGCTAATCGCTCTGGTCTATGTACCATAAACATTCTACCACCATCAGCTAATAATACCCTTGATGATGCTATTACATCCTCTAATGTGCACATTATCTCATGCCTCGCAATAGAAAGTTTATCTGTTTCATTAACTATACCTGCATTTTTAAGTTTATATGGAGGATTAACTGTTAAAACATCAGCTTTTGGAAGAGTCTTTAAAAGTTTTTCATCCTTCAAGTCTCCTAAAACAAATTCTATATCATCATCAAAGTTATTTATCCTCCTACTTCTATTTGCCATTTCTACAAATTCCTCTTGTATCTCTATCCCTATAACTTTTTTAGGCTTCTTTTTCCCCTTAATTATAAAAGGTATAATCCCTGTTCCTGTACACAAATCGATTACTGTATGTTTAAACTTTACATTAGCAAAATTTGCAAGTAAAACTGCATCCACACCAAATCTAAAGCCATTCTCTTTTTGTATAAGATGAATTCCATCTATCTGCAAATCATCTAAACTTTCATCTTCTTTTACTAAACTTCTATCTAATTCTTTTATAGTCATTTATTCACGCTCTCTTTCCATAAACAAATTTATTAGCTAAATATATTACTCCAAATGCCAATTCTTTTAACCTCTAAATCCTATTATATAAAAT
The DNA here is from genome assembly GCA_051650825.1 of Sarcina sp. Classification (GTDB taxonomy): domain Bacteria; phylum Bacillota; class Clostridia; order Clostridiales; family Clostridiaceae; genus Sarcina. The sequence goes on from JBOFRC010000150.1 coordinate 13,978, forward strand.
AGCTAGTTTTTTTTCTACACTGTAACACATTGATTATTTTCCTCATATAATTTATTAAAACCTTTTCATTGAATTGAAATCCTAACCCCAAACTTTATTATATATAAAAGAGCAAGCTATTCCCCCTAGCTTGCTCTAATACATATCACAAATTATAAAATTCTTCTAGCTGTTACATATCTGTATACGCTACTAACTTTAACACCATCACGTGGATTAGATGCATGTATCATTTGTCCATTTCCTATATAAACCCCTACATGTGTCGGAGATGATACTGACCCCTCGGTAAATACTAAATCTCCTCTTTGTAATTGATTATAAGGAACATGTCTACCTTCTTTAACTTGTGTAAATGTTGTCCTAGAAATGCCTACACCTGCTTGTCTATAAATATATTGAGTAAACCCAGAACAGTCAAATGCATTGGGTCCTGTAGCTCCCATTATATAAGGTTTACCTATATGTTTATACGCTTCTGCTATAATTCTATCTACCGTACTACCTGACGCTGGTGGTGCTACTGTTCCACCATTTCCTGAGTTGTCTGAAGTACCGCCACCTGTTGTTGGAGGTGGAGTTATCGGAGCAGTCATTTGATTAATTCTATCTTTGCCTTTTTCAATAGCTTGTACTATCTCCTTATCTACGTTAGGACTTACTATTTGATTTCTAAGACCAGTAAGAGAATTAATAGCTGTTTGTATTTGTTCTTTTGAACTGCCAGAATTATTTATAACATCTATTAAAGGTTTTGCAAGAGGTCTTTCTAAAGAATCAAGATTAATTTTCACATTTTTTCTTTCTTCTTCTAGCTCTCCCATAACTTTTTCTTGTTCTTTCTCTAAAACTTTAAATTCTTTTATTTTTGTTTCATTATCTTTATTAAGTTTTTCAACTTCAAGCTTTTGGCTTTCTAAAGTTTTTATTTTTTCATCTAAAACCATTTTGTCTTCTTTTATATTTTCTATCATTTCATTATCTAACTTCATGATAGTACTCACTGCATTCATATTACCTAAAAAATCTCCAAAACTTTCAGAAGTTAATAGCATAGAAAGCATATTCATTTGCCCACCAGACTTATAGACTCCACTTATTCTTTGTCCTAAAAGATCTTCTTTTTCTTTAATTTGTTGTTGCAATCTAGGGATTTCTTTTTCAATTTCTGATCTTCTCTTTATAATATCGGCTATTTTTTTGTCATTTTCTTCTTTAGCTAAAAAAACTGGATTCATATCTGCTGTTAATTTCATAAGCTCTGCTTCTAATTTTGATATTTTTGAATTAAGCTCTGTATATTCACTTCTCGTTTCTTCAATTTCCTGTTTCTGTCCATCTGATATAGGAGTCGCAAATGCTTGATAGCTTGTACCAGCTACAAAACTCGCAGCCAATACTATAGATATTACTTTTTTCTTCATACTTGATTCCTTCTACACCATGATACATACAAAATAGCACCATACTGTACAAAGTTTCCCCTCCCCATACTTGATTTAAAATCACAAAATTAATCCTTTTCGTAAATTTTTTAAGATTCTTAAGATAAAAATTAATTTTGTAATAAATTCTTAACCTTTGTGTAATAGTATACAACAAAAGTACTCCTATATCAAATACTTTTTTACTTTTTTTTACTTTTTTTCTATTTAAATTTAGCTTTAACGATTAATTGTACTAATGCAGTGACAATCGCAACACCTAAGAATATTATTATTACTATATTCTTATCTATTTCGACAAATTCATATATTACCCCTAGTATAATACCTACCAACCCTAAAATAAGATTTCCAACTCCATTTATTTTTGCAACTTTCGAATTATCCTTCATTATTTTATTACTAGCAACAATTAAAAAGATTCCAACTATCACTAAAAATAATCCAGCTAATATAAGCACTAAACTTACTGTATTCATTAGTTTCTCTCCTTTGTATATGATAACTACTATATTTTAGTTATATTTTTTACTACATTATACCACTTATGCATAGATAAAAAATTTATTTTAATATTATGAATTTTTTGTTGACTTTTCCATTTATCAATAGTATAATAATATCTGTCAGCGGGGTGTGGCGCAGATGGGAGCGCGCGTGCTTTGGGAGCATGAGGTCGCAGGTTCAAGCCCTGTCACCCCGACCATTAAGAATTGCAAATGCAGTTCTTTTTTTTATTTGCAGAACATCCTTAACACGAAAAAAATCCTAGTTCGCACTAGGATCTTTTTATTTTTTCTCTACCGTTCCACCAATCATTTTAACTATATCTCTTAAAACTTGTTTTTGCTTACTTACATTTTCAGTAAGCTCTACATTTCTTTGCTCAAGCGATTGTTTATCTACCTCTAAACCTACGATTTCTTCTTTTAAAACTTCTAAACTTTTATAAATTTGATTGTATTCTTTACAAACTTCTTCTAAAGTACGCCCCATTAAAACGACCTTAGATTTAAATTCTCCGATTTGTGTTTTTAAACCATCTATACTTTCTATACTCTCTCTAAAAACATCTTTTGTCTGTGTCTCTAATATTTCATAATAACTTTTAAGTATGTTAATACCATATTCAGCATCTGAACTCCACTTTCCTGAAAGATTTTCAACATACTTACAAACCCCAAATAAATATGAAAAATGTCTTGGATCATTACTCTCTTTATTAGGGTATCCCTTAGCTCCTGCGTATAATGCTAAATGATCTAAATGTGCCTCTACGCCTTCTTTCCAAGATTTAAATTTTTTGCAATTTTCATTTTTATCTTCTTTTATACCTGCAGGATTATAGTAATTCACACTACTATCATTCAAAAGTTCACTCTTATTCATCTCTATAATAGCTTGTGAATATGCAATAGCAGGATTTACATTTCCTCTTTCACTTGCTAAATTCCAATATAAATCTACTAAATTGATACTAGTATCATCCATATTTTTATTTTTTGCCCATTGCTTAGCTTGATTTCTTTCAGGTACTTCTCCACCTAAAATACTTGTAAGTGTTTCTAAATTAGTTGCAACTTCCATTTTATCACTACTCTCCCTCTTATCATTTTCAAAATTCAATGTGTCTACATCTATAACTTTCTCTTCCTTTAAATTGAAAATTTCAGTATTATCATTTTCAACTTTAAGATAATCCATAATTCCATCTGCTAAAAAACCAGCAATTTCTTGATTGAAATTTCTATCTAATAACAATTTTTCTTCTCTTGGATTAGTTATAAAACAAACTTTAACTTTAGCTACTGGAATTTTTATTTCATTAAACATAATTGAATCTGTTTGCTTTACTCCTCTACTATTTAACTTAGTAGTATTGCTCAATGATTTTAAGATATTAAATGAAAGTCCTTGTTCTTTATTTACCTCTCTAGAAGTTACCACTTCAATTCCATTTTCCCGCCTATCATCAGATCCATTAAGATGTATACTTACAAAACACTTAGCATCACTTTCATTTGCAATTCTACTTCTAATTTCACTTTCAATTAGCTCATCTTTCTCTCTAGTCAATTTAACATTTAACCCTTTACTCTCCAAAATATTTCTACAAATCTTAGCTATATAAAGAGTACATTCCTTCTCCTTGGTTCCAAGGATACCTATATTTCCAGAATCATTTCCTCCATGACTAGCATCTAAAATTACATCAATCACTACATACCTCTACTAAAAATTGTTTCACTTTAAATATATTACTCTCTATAGTAAATAATTCTTTCAATGTAAAAATTAAATATGTTAATTTAACTTATTATCCTCTTCTTTGTCTTTCTTCTTAGCTTCCTCTATAAATCTGTCACCTCTAGCAGCACCTTTAAATAATGCTAGATAAAACAATACTGCTAATATCCATAGTATTAGTAAAACTATTCCTATTGTCCACTTCATAAAATCACTCCTCTGTCGTATCTTCATTGATTATATCCCATAATATCGTTTTTTATAACATTTATATACATAAAATAAGTTGCTTGTCCAAAAATATAAGTATTTACTTCTTTTTTTAATATGATAAAATTATTAAACAGGGGGTGGACAACTTGATTAATAATAAAAAAGCTGCCATATTTGATTTAGATGGTACACTTGTAGATTCTATGGGAATTTGGGTAGCAATAGATATTGAATATTTAAAAGAAATTGGACAACTTGATAATGTTGATTTAAAAGAATTAAAAGAAGAAATTAATCACTTAAGCTATAGAGGTACAGCTGAATATTTTAAAAATAGATTTAACATACCAAACTCTATAGATGAAATATGTAGTCGTTGGCATAACATGGCATATGACAAATATAGTAAAGAGGTTGAATTAAGGGAAGGTGCACTTGAATTTTTACATCAACTTAAAAATTCTGGTTATAAAATAGGACTAGCTACTAGTAATTCTTTAGAACTTGCAACAGCCTGTCTTAAAGGTAATAATATCCTTGATTTATTTGATAATATAACTATAACAGGTGAAGTTTCAAAAGGTAAAAACTTCCCTGATGTTTATTTATTATCAGCTAAAAGACTTGGAGTTAATCCTAATGAAGCTATAGTATTTGAAGATATTCCTGCCGCTGTAGAAGGTGCTAAACTAGGTGGATTCACAGTTATAGGAATTCAAGATAGCCATGCCTCTCACCTTGAGGATATTATGATAGAAAAATCTGATAAATTTATCAAATCATATAATGAATTATTAGAAAATATACCTCTTTTAGCTAATTAGCTTTAATAAAAAAAGAATCTACTATGTGTAGGTTCTTTTTTTGTTCATTTAAATATATTTTTTTAACATTTAAAATTATTTTTAATAAAATATATAAGAACAAATTTTAAAGGAGGGACTATGCCTAAAAATTTTTTAAACTCATGCTTTTATAACGAAACAGCTATTTGTTTATTATTTGATACTCCCATGCAAACTACAGGAAAAAATTCAATATTAGATTCCCGAAATTTCACAATATTTCAAAGTTCCTCTAATATTTCACTTGAAAACTTAGTCAGTGGGATTTACTCTTATCATACTAACTATGTAACTTTTTTACTAAAAAAGAATGCTTTTTCATTTTTAAAAGATTCTTTATATATAAAATGTTCTTCATTTAAATTAAAAGAAATTTTTTATATAAAAGATTTTGAGAATAATATTTTAGACTTTAACTGTCCTACTCATATAGAATTACAATCTAACAAAATATCTTTTGAAACTTATATCGCTAAACTAATAAATCCAAACGAACTCATTTTAGAAAACAACAAAGTTATGCGTTATAAAAGATTGTATCCTTCAGATTTTTATATAGAGCATAATGGAAATATCTATTTTCCTTCTCATATAAAAGTAATTGATAAGTTTACTTTCTCTTTTATTTTCAAAGAAAAATTATTATTTAAACGCTCTAATATTATAACTCTTAAAACTATAGAAAATTGTAAATCTATAGATTTACTTGGTGAAACTATAAAAGGAAATGACTCTCTAAATGTTTTAAATACTCTAAATCCTTATTTAATTAACATAAGTATTATTTCCTATAGAAATGAAACTTTAAAATTATTATTAGAGTTCACAGATAAACTTTTAAGATTTGATGGAAAAGACTTCATTTTCTTCTATAACAATCAGAAATTTTCTTCTAAAGAATCTTCTAGATTTTATAATAATGATTACCTAGAATTGTCTCTAGATAATATCTCAGATTTTAATCCTTATCTTAATAACTTAATGCTATTAGAAAATAAAAATCTTTGTAGTTATACTATAGATGAAAATTATAATGCTATTAATTTTTCAACATTACAAGTTTGTCATTTATTTTATAGCCAAAGAGGAAGCCTTATACCTGTAACTACAATTAGTCATTACAATTTAGATATAGCCTTCAATAAAACTTTATCTAAAATTTCAAATTCTATTTCTCTGTTTGCTACTGCTTGCTTATTAGATGACTCTGAACTTAGCATTAAATTGGGTAGCTTTGGTTATATCACTATTTTTGGAACTAAACTTCTACTTCCTAATAATAATATTAATTATCCTTTTACCATTAATACAAATGAAAATATTCTAACAATATCATTGGATTTATCTTTACAAAATTTAATTAATATTAATCAAAACAATATATCTTATATAGATTTTACGCCTAGTATTTTAATCAAAAGTTCTCAGAACACTCATGCATTCCAAAGTTACGAAAGTCCAATTATTTTTAAAAAAGAAAAAAATATTATTTGTAGACCCGATAATCAAGGTGATGTTTGGTCACTTCTTGGGCAAAATATATCTTTAAATACAATACTACAAATAGATAAAGAAACAACAAATAAATTTTA
>JBOFRC010000151.1:0-2018 GCA_051650825.1 Sarcina sp.
GCGTAAGGGGCGTTTGGACAAAAAGGCCCGTATCTCGGACGGGAAGCGCCCCAGAGGCTCGTCCTTCGGGGAGGTGGGGGGTCCCCAGGGGCCCCTTCCGACCCCAGAGTCCCCGGCCTCTGGGACCTTTCCTTCCGAAGCGCACCCGTTTCCGTTGGGCCCCGTAGCGCGGCCCCCGGGGGCGCTAGAAACGCGGGCCAGGCGGCGTCGGATAGGGCCCCTGGGGACCTTACTTTTGCCCCGAATTTGGTGCCTCTAGGCGGCGCGGTCGCGGAGCTACGGCCGTTCGAAATTCTGGCGCCGAATTTCGGTTTTTCGCTCATAACTCGCGAACGGAAAGGCGAAAAAATCTGAAACTCGGACCGTTTATAGCGCTCGGCGCCCCGGATCGAACGAGACCGACCACGCGCCGAAAGTCCCCGGGGGTCCCGAGTTACATCCGGTCAAAGGTGAAACTTCGAACCGCTATAGCTCCGAAACGGAACGGCGAAACCGTCCGTAATTCAGGTCGATCGTAGGGCCGGACGAGACCTTCAAAACGAGACCACCCCCTCCCCTCTCCTCGCCGGGGAACGGGAGTTATAGCCGCTCAAAGACGGGGGTCCCGCGAATCGGCGATCCGCGAGGTGGCGCTCCCGAGCCCCGCCACTTACGTGGTCGGGCGAGGGTCGGGAGAGGTCCTTCCCACGCGAGTTTGAGCGCGCTGGGCCTTTCCGTTCGGAAGATACGAGCGTTTTTCCGCCGGAGCCAATCACATCCGGCGGCCGCCATTTTGACTCGCGGCCGCGGGAAAATCGCTTATAACTCGGCCAAAACTTGACGAAAACGGCTGAAATTCACACCGCGCACTCTCCTCGCCGAGACGGTTCGAACGAGGCCACCCACGCCCGGATCCGTTGAGATTTGAGTTTCGTGACTTTTGTCACCACGACTGAAACATCCAGGGGTAGGCTGCAGGCTGCTGCATGCCCGGAGAGGCTCTCCATTCCCGGCCAAAATGCGCAATCCCCCGCGGTGCCGGTTCCCTCCACGGTGCACGGGGGTCCCCACGAGGGACCTCCAGGGCGGTGGGGGGGGGGTGACGGTCGTGGCGCCGTCCCCCCCTCTTAAAGCCACCCCGCCGGGCTGGGGAGCGGCCGCCGTAGGGGTGCCCCCGGAGCCCCGGAGCTCGGACCCCGTTCTGGAAGTCCGAGCGCCGGGGCGGCGGGTGTGCGGGGCCAGGCCGGCCGGGGCTCGCCCCGGTCGGGCAGGGTCCCCCGGATTTCCCCCCCTCGGCGGGGGTTCCGGAGGTCCCTCTGGCCGAACACGCACACCGCTTCCACCCCTCCGGGGCGGACGCCTCTCGTCCGTCGCCCAAGCCGGCCAGGGCTCGCCCTGGCGGGCCGAGGCGGCGGCGGGGGGCCCGCCCCGGAGGTCCGGAGAGGGAACATGCTGATCAAAAACCCACCACCCCGGTGGTGAGGGGGAGAGAGGGCGCCCGGGCCACCGCCGGCGCGCCGCCCACCCCCTCCGCCCTCGGCGGGGCCCGCTCGGAGTCACCTCCGGGCGGGCCGAGGCTTCGGCCTCTCCCCGCCGCGAAGGAGGCTCTGGAGGTGGGAAGCTCCAGGGTCCTCCGTGGCAGTCCCCCGCCTCCCGGCCCGCTCCGGCGGGCCCGAGACGGGAGACGGTTCCCTTCTGCATCAGGGGGATCCAGGGTGAACCGTAGATGCGCACGCTCGGTAGCCCCGCGCTCCGCGGCCTCCCCGGCCTGCCCGGGGCGGGCGGTCGGTTCCCGGTCGCCGTCGGGGCCGCCGGCCCTCTCCGGAGGTCGGCGGCGAACGCTTACGGGAGCAAAAGGGGCCTCCGGGTTGTTGTGGGGGGAGAGGCCGAGTCCCCCTCTGGAGGAGAGGGGGTACGAGACAGCCCCCTCGGCCCCCGCTCGGAGGCCACTCCGAGTGGGCATAGAAGTCGGCAGGCTCCCTCTGGAGGAGAGGGAACCCGAGGGGGTGCGAGGGCAGCCCCCTCGGGCCCACCGGAGG
>JBOFRC010000152.1:0-1452 GCA_051650825.1 Sarcina sp.
CAGATTGAAGGTTTTAATTTGTCTACAATTTTCTACTGATCGGACTAAAGGTGTCATGGCCCTGTGCTCTCGAGCAAGACAAACCTACAGGCCAAGCGTCACTATGTCAAGTGAACGAGATGATAAGTCACCTGAGAAAGATTAACCTTATGTTTTGCGCTCTATGATGTCACGTCTGAATTAGTAGTAAAAAAGACTTTGCTTTGATTAAATGATCGTTTGTGATTACTGTTCATGAAGGTCATCAGGACCAATAGTTCGGCCCATATTGGCTCATCACAGTTACAGTATTTGCTACAGTGCATGTTGAAATTGCAGAAAAATAAATTGCAGCAATCAGTGTTTTACTGGCTGAATTTGTATGTAAATCATTCTTAATCATGTATACCTATAATAAGGATGCAAAAAATAAGGCAATATATGTGAAAACACTTATTTAATGTGTTTAACTATATATTCTTAAGCCATTTTCTATATTAATAGTTTTTAGGAACCAGTAAACACAGATCAGCACTGATAAAAAACATGTTAAATAGGTTTAGATGTGAATAAAACTTCCTTCAATAGATTAGTTACCATCTGCAGAAAGCTCATTTATCATAAACAAAAGCTCACTGACGCCCACGTAAAGTGTTTACTTAAAGCATTACTTTATCATTTTTGACCCGTGTGAGGAGGTTAACTTTTAAAGCAATCTAACATTTAATTTCAAGTGGGAACATCCTGAAATTTCATTAACGACTATAACTATCTCAAAATAGCAGAAAAAGAATCCCCATTCAGTTTCATCTCCAGTATATTGTCTGCGCATAATTTCTAAGTACATACAGGGATGATCAAATATTGGGCCTGTCTTATCGGTTCATGATATATCATGCTGGACGTGTGCCAAGATGTTTAAGCCTCAAGGATGTATAAGCTGTCCATTTATCGTGTTCTATCCTGTTAATAATCTCACCACACCTCAGATTTAGCTTGTGACCTTTTGTTGGAGTCCCGACCCCCAGGCTAGGAGCCACTATGGCCACCAGTGTAGCCATACATTAGATCTACAGTTACATTGGTTTTCTGATAGATGAGGTTGGCGTTGGCCTTTCATTAAATAACAGATCTGAGCCATGTATGATGGCAGTTCCTCCTTCACCACAGCTGCATAAAAACAACCTGTACAACTTTTATTAAAATAGTACTTAATTGGCATATTTTAAGATTTTTTTTTGCATTTCTGGATTTTGGTGTAAATTTGAATTCTCTCAGGGACTAAATGATGTTGCAAATGATTTTGCATCAAGTGTTCAGAGTTAAAGATACTGAAAACCCCTGCTTTTGGTGACCTGAGGAAGGTACTGAAATATCAGCGTCAAACTGGCTTTCAGAAACCAGTACTGGATCAACAGTTGTAGCAGCGGGTCTCTGCATGTGCAAAGTATTTTAGAACTGTGAGGATGTGTC
>JBOFRC010000153.1:0-1364 GCA_051650825.1 Sarcina sp.
AACTGTTTGTGTAAAGCCAGGGGCTTAAGAAGAGGGGAAAGATTCTAACTTAGAGAGTATGTTTTTCTCCTTTTCTGTAGGTGTGTGCGTGTGCATGCAGCCTGTTTGGCCATCTTTCTTTTGGCTCCAGAGCAACAGCATGATGCCTGCGTGTTTACTCCACAAACTTTCTGGGGGAAGGCCCTCGGCAATTATTAACTGGTTCTGATCCGGACTAGGCTCTCAGCTCTACTTTGTCGTGGGATGATTTCATTCCTGGCAAAATGCGCATCAGATATCTTGGATTTGCTCTTCTGACTTGGTTTCCTGGAGTGCTTCATGGTAAGAATATTGAATACTTTCACATGCAACTATTTGAATTTGTTAAAAACAAATACAGTGACTGTAGAGTAATCTTGCTTATGATTGTATTTTAGCACAAAGCGCAGCACAGCCCTGTAGTGCTCCCACAGTTTCTAGTTTCATTTATACAAGACAGGTTTGCAACAACATCACATTCTGTTATTCTTAAAGCTGCTATAATCAATATTTCTGTATTAAGAATGGATCAAATGAGTATGTGAATTTGTGAAAGGTGTCACTTGACTGCAGTTTCTCTCAGTTCTACAAAGACTTATAGCAACTCTCAGCTCATTGTTTTGGTTTTAAATCTTTTCATTAAATCTGGATTGTTTAGACCTATATTTATTTGCTAACAGTTTTCTTCGTCATTCCCTTTGTTAGCGCATTGCTGCGTGTCTTGGTGCATCACTTCCATCAGTTAAATAAAGTGAAATCGATGGCAGGAATGTGTATCTCATCCCCTGAGTTACATGCGTGTGTGTAAACCCACTGTGCATCACCAAACTGCAGACAGACAACATTAGCAACTAGCCGGGGAAAATAGTGTAGATTTTAGCAGCTAAAGAGCCTGTGGTTTCCCTCAAGAGTCGGTAGAGACCAAAAGTAGAGCTAAAAGCAGAGCAAATATTGGACGATTGGACTCCAAATGAATGCTAATATTGCTCTGTGTCTGCTCGATAGGCTCGATGGTAAGAATATTGAATACTTTCACATGCAACTATTTGAATTTGTTAAAAACAAATACAGTGACTGTAGAGTAATCTTGCTTATGATTGTATTTTAGCACAAAGTGCAGCACAGCCCTGTAGTGCTCCCAGCCTGAGAGGTGGTTTCTTTGCCCCAAAGCAAGAGACTTATTCTCATGAAACCAAGCTCACCTATACCTGCGATAATGGACGTAAACCTACAGTGAAGGGATGGTGGGCAACAAGCACATGTCAAAATGGCAAATGGTCTCATGAACCACAGTGTATAGGTAAGTGTTCCCTAAAAACCTCTACTGTTTTTTCCTTTTTTACCCA
>JBOFRC010000154.1:0-1494 GCA_051650825.1 Sarcina sp.
TCCAGAAGTAAAGCATGGTGTCCTTTAATCAGGTGCCAAAGCTCCGCGCTCTTCCCGACGAAGCTCCGTCTCCAGCGGTTAATTTCCAGAAGAGAAAGCGCTGCAACTGAAGCCGAGCGGAGGAAGAAATCCCGGTCTGAACGGTGCTGATGAACACAAGAGCTGGAGACGCTGTCACTGCTCCATCTGCTGCTTTCACACGGACAGTAGCGACCCCTACCGAAACTCTCATCCAGAGAGAGCGCGCGCGTGTGTGTGTGTGTGTGTGTGTGTGTGTGTGAATCCTCTGTCTGTGTGTGGTCAGTATGTTCCTACTAAAGCAGGGTTTCATGGTTCAGCACTGACAGCGCGACTAATCAAAACAAATCCACTACATTTCATTCAGCACCACAAGCAGGATTGTTCTGCCTCTCAGCAGGAAGCCAGTGAAGAGGAGGGGGGTGGAAGCTGAAGCAAAACATGTGTTTGCTAGTCAACAGTTTGTCACTGTGTTATTCTCTGTCTTCACTGTTAAATATTCAAACTCAGGTGGAGAGTCAACAGTGACACTGATGCCTGCAGTCTGGACATATACATGGATCACACATACATCCTCTAGAATGTAAAATACACCATTCACAAAAAACATTACAAATAAAGACACTTTTTAGTTCTTTTATCAGACATAAAACCTGTAATATTCACTGACACTAACCTTGTGTGGGTTATATATATATATATAAATACATGTTGGTACATTTATTGACTTTGTTGTAAACTTTCCGTTCAGACACAAAAGTAGTTGATTAATGCAGAAAACAAGAACCAGTCCCAAGTATCTGCCTTTCTAATTATAATAACATGAACGGAGGACAAAAAGTGAAGATGACGGCTCATGTGGAATATTTTCACATTAAGAAAAGTTCTAATTTTAGCGCCCACATATTCTACTTTTGACGTGTAATTAAAACATCAAACATGTCTCCTCAGTATAAAGTCCTTCTAGTATCTATAGGAGCTGCTTAGTCCCGTATGTAGAGAACCAATATATCTGTAGAGTGGAGTTGGTCTCACAGGAGAAAGCCAGTTATCTGTGTGCATACACGTGCGGCGTTTTACCACAAAGAAATCCTGGCAGTAGATTTATTCCAGTTCCCACAGAGCCACACCAGCTCTTGCTTTAGTTTTTATATTTAACTCCAGCTGCAGTGAGAGCATCTACAGAAGACAACACTTTTTATAGTAACAACTTCTACTAAGAACTGATGGCGATATTTTATCTCCAAACGTGCCGACATTAGAGCTTTAGTAAGTATCACATTCAGAAATATCCTCAGATATAGATGACATCTCCAAACCTCACCAGATCACACTGCAAAGATAACAGCAGCCCTGCTCCTATGAGTGACGTGGAGTCAGATGTTCAGTGTTATCTGTTCCCTACAATATGGTGTGACTGAATTATCGGCTCAAATGACTGCCGTTACACAAAGAAGATAATGGTTCATGAATCAG
>JBOFRC010000155.1:0-1518 GCA_051650825.1 Sarcina sp.
GTTTGGACTTCCTGCTTCCTCTTTGAGGACTGAGCAGAGCCTGTACCAACTTCTGTTGGTTTTGTTTCTGTTGTTTATTACATTTCTCCTTAAGGGTACACTTTCTCCTCTCATCATAACTATAATTTACACAAATTCATATCATTATGTCCTGTTGCATCTCAGCATTTACCAAAGTGCCTTTTATTGCAGTGCCTCACTCAATCAGCTGCCGTAGCAGTTATGCAAAAACACTTTTATTGAGAGACTCAAAAACCTTGTTTGAATGACGTCAGCATGATATGTGGACTTCACTGGAGAGAGAGGGTCAGAGTTGGTAGTGAACTTGTTCAAAAGGTCAAAACCTGCTCAAGTATTCCTCCATCCAGTCAGCATCATGACCCAAGGACTTTTCCTTACTTAAACCAGTGGCTGACCAGAGCTTGTAATTGTAAAAGAGGGACTAAAGCCCTTTTTACTGCCTTGTTATAATCAGTCATGACTGTCATAGGACTGTGGAAAATGTTTATCAATGAGGAAATCAGCAATAATTCTCCATGTTCAAAGACGATAATAAACTGTACAATGGGTGGACAAGTTATGTTGTGTCACACTTTGTTTCTGTATGTGTAAGGGATAAGCCACAATTTTGTTTGCTTGTTTCGCTCACTGCCACAACCAAGCAAGTCTCTCCCAAAGTAATAATCAAAAAGTGTCCTTCTTTTGAGATAATTATAAGTGAAAGATACTGTAGCATCAGTGGCATTAGGAATGTGGTTTAGGTAAAAGCAACACAGAAAACCAGCAAAGCAATCAAGCCCCCACCCAAAACTGAATGCTTTCGAAAATATATATATATTACTATATAATATGTTGAATCAAGACAATTGAAAGCACAGAAAGAGATTATATTACCTTAAATAATAACAAATATATAGACGTATATATAGATTGTAAGATTGTTTTATTTGCTTGTTCAGTGGTAGAAGGTAACTATTAGTATATTTAATCAAGTACTGTACTGTTACAATTTTGAGGTAGTTGTACCTTAGTTGAGTATTTCTTTTTTATGCTACTTTGTGCATTTCACTTTTTACTCCAATTAGAATAATGATAACAAAGATTCCATCCATTCATCCATCATCTATACCCGGTTATCCTTTGCTGGGTCGCAGGGGGCTGGAGCTTTTCCCAGCTAACTTTAAGCCATGTGATAGACTGGCGACTTGTCTAGTTCTGGACAAGTCGTCAGTCTATCACAGGACAGACCCATATAGACAGACAGCCATTCACACACATTCACACCTACAGGCAATTTAGAGTGTCCAGTTAACCTAACCTGCATGTCTTTGGGACTGTGGGAGGAAACCGGAGCACCCGGCGAAAACCCACTCTGGCATGGGGAGAACATGCAAACTCCACACAGGAAGGACCCAGCTGGTCCAAATCCTTCTTCCTGTGAGGCACCAGTGCTAACCACTGCACCACCATGCCAGCCTAAATTTGATGTTGTCCAGATGTCCTCCTGTTTTTCCATCA
>JBOFRC010000156.1:0-9785 GCA_051650825.1 Sarcina sp.
GATGATCCTGCTATAGATGTGGAGGTTTTAGCAATAGAATCTAATGATGCTGCTATAAAGTTTATAAATAAATTAGATGAAGAAAAGAAAAAATTATTTTTAGAAAAAAATATATTAGTTATAAAGCATATAGCACAAGATATATCATTAGAAAGCTTAAAAGAGGTTTTAAAAGAGGTTTTATCTAAGGAAGATGTAAAGGAAAAGTATGTGAGAGATTTCTTTAATTGTAGCACAATAGATAGAAATAGCGCACAAATAGACTTAGATAAAATAATGTTTGTTTATAAATATGGAAGTAAAAAGGCTAAGAAGATAGCTGTAGATGAAAAATTAAGGATAGTATAGGAGAATAGTAAAATGAATTTTATAGATACATTAAGCAGTGTAGAGTTAATATTAGAAACAGGAGAAGTACCATTAGTAGTAGGTGAGAGTGGAATAGGAAAAACAGCTCTTGCTAAAAAAATTGCTACAGAGAATGGATGGAACCTTGTAGTTATTGATGGTAATTTATTGAAAGAAGGGGAAATTGGTGGGCTTCCAACAGTTGAAGATTATGTGAGTATTGATTCTAAGGGGCATGAAATAGAAAAGAAAAAAACAGTTTATGCAGTTCATACGAAATTACAAGAGATAGAGCAAAGTATAGTAGATGGCAAGACAGTACTATTATTTATAGATGAAATTAACCGTTGTGAGCATACAGTACAACAAGAACTTATGAACTTGATTTTAAATAAAGAAATAAATGGATATAAACTTGATAATAATGTGAAAATTTTAGGAGCTATGAATCCATCAGGTAAATATGGTGGAGATTTTGATTATCAAGTGGTAGATATGGATAGTGCACAAGAAAATAGATTTGTATGGCTAGAAATGGAAAGCGATCATGTTCAATGGATTAAGTGGGCTGTTGAAGAAGGGATAGAAGAGAAAGTTATTGAATTTATTTCAACTTTCCCTGAATATTTAAATAAGATAAATAATGATGATGTAAGAGCTACTCCTAGAAGTTATGAGAGAGTTTCTAAGAGTTATTCAATATATAAGGATAAAAAAGATAGCATAAAAAGAAATGTCTTTTTAAATATTATAAAAGGAAATGTAGGTAAAGTAATAGCTGAAGAGTTTATGGCATTTGTAGAGACTGATAATAAAGCTTTAATTTCTTATGAAGACATTTTTAGTGGTGATACATTAAGTAAAACTGTTTTAGATGCTGTAAAAGAAGAGTCTCATACAAGATTATATCTTTCTGCTATGAATATAATAAAAAGAATAGATGCAGATATAGTAAATAATGATGGAAATAAAAATTATTATGTAGATAGATTTTTACAATATATAAAAGTGTATCCTATAGATTTAATGGTTGGTATTATGAAGGATATAAAAGATAGGTATATTAATTTATATGATGTAGTGATAGAGAATGAGGAATTTGTTGGATTATACTTTGAAGCTTATAAAATGATAAGAGGTTAGTTATATGGGAAGTTATTTTGAAGAGGAAAGAAAATCCCTATATGAGAGAGCAAATAAAATAGCAGATGACTATTTTAGAAGTAAAAAGGTAGAGGGAGAAAATGCTAAGGTTGTTGTTGATGAAAACTTCAAGCGTGATTTCTTTAAGTTAGCTGATAAGGTTAGTTTAAGTCTTATGGAAGAAAAAGATAGTTTCTATGGATATTTTTTATTTCAGGTATTAAGAGAAATTAGATTTGATGTAAATAACTCTACAGCAATAAATTTTAAAAATGCAAGATATGTTATAAATTTTAATCCTTTAATTTTTTTAAGACTTACAATGAAGCAAATGGAGACCTCAATAAAGCAGGAAATCTTACACATAGTGTCAATGCATATTTTTAGGAGTAAAGAACTTCGAAAACAGCATTATAGTAAATTTGCAATTAATGTTGGAATGGATCTTGTTGTAAATAAGTATTTAGATAATTTGCCACCATATGCAATAACTTTAGACCATATTAATAATAAGTATAATTTAGAGCTTAAACCATATGAACCTTTAGAATATTATGTAGATAAAGTGCAGGTTGCCCTTGATTTATTAGAGGAAGATAATGATGAAGGGGAAGATGTAGATAGTGATAAGGAAGGAATACAGACAGATTTTAAGGCTGAGAAGAATCATGATGTATGGGAAGAAAATGATATTATAGATGATGACACTTTATTAGAGTTTACACAAAAAACTCTAGATAATTCTATAAAAGGTGATTTACCAACTTACTTAGATGGAATAATAAAAAATCTTAGAAATGTTAAGGGTGAGCTACCATGGAATATTCTACTTAAAAGACTTATGGGAAGTATTGAAAGTAATAGGAAGAAAACTATTACTAGAAAAAATAGAAGACAACCTAACAGATATGATCTTAGAGGTCAAATAAGAGATCATAAGGCTAACGTAGTTGTTGCACTTGATACAAGTGGAAGTATTAGCGATGAAGAGTTTAAGCAGGCTATTAAAGAAGTTCTTAATATTGTTAAAAACTATAATCATGAGATAACTATTGTGGAATGTGATAATACAATCAGAAATTTATATAAAGTAAAGAATATAAATGATATAAAAAGTAGAAATAAAATTAGAGGTGGAACTGAATTTTCTCCAGTAATTGATTATGCTAATAAAAATAAAACAAATCTTTTAATTTATTTTACTGATGGAAAAGGTGAGGAAAGATTAAGAGTTATACCTACAGGTTATAAAATACTTTGGGTTATCTCTGGTAGAGGAGATAAATTATCTTTAAAAGAACCTCATGGTATAGTGAAGAAATTAAGTAAGGTAGATGTTAAAGAAGATACAGTGGATATGAGTGATATAAGAGTGGACGGGTATTCAATGATGAATAATCAAGCATCATTTTTATAGTTATAATATAGAAAGACTAAGGCAAAAAGTATTGCTTTAGTCTTTTTGTTATATTTAAAGTTTTTTGATAAATTTTATAATATTTTTAGAGAAGTTGGATATAATAACAACCGTAATACAACATAAATGTTTGGACAATGGGTAAGTTAATAATGTAAAGGAGGAGATAAATGATGAAAAATAAAAAATACAAACCTATAATGAAAAATTTGATTGTAATAAGTTTAATTTTATCTTCAGTATTTGCATTAACAGTATTGTTTATTAATAAGAATGATACTAAGGAGGTACTAGCTAGTGAAAAGCAAGTATCTAAGGAAAGGATGAAAGTTTATGTTGGTGGTGATAATATCGGAATTAAAATATCAACAAAGGGAATTTTAGCAGTTGCTTTTGCTGATATAGAACAGCAAGATGGAAGTTTAGCTCAAAGTCCATCTGAATTAGCTAAAGTTGAACTAGGTGATATTATATTAAAAATTGACAACAAAGAAATATCTACATCTAAAGAATTATTAGGTGCGGTAAATGAAAATAAAAATGGAAAAATAAATTTAATGATAAGTAGAAATGGAAACATAATAAATAAAGAAGTAACTTTGTGTAAGAATAAAGATGGTGATTACAAATTAGGATTATGGGTAAGAGATTCTACAGCAGGTATAGGAACTCTTACATTTATAGAAGACAATACTAGTGTTTATGGAGGTCTTGGACACCCTATAACAGATAGTGATGTTGGAAAAATTCTTGATATTAAAGATGGAAAACTTATAAAATCAACGGTAGTGAATGTGAGAAGAGGAGAAATTGGTTTTCCTGGTGAACTAAAGGGTGTCTTTACGAATGAAAAAAATGCTATAGGAACTATAGGTAAAAATACATCTACAGGAATATTTGGTGTATTAAATGAAAAAAGTAAAAAAGAATTTACTAAAAATAAAAAACTTTATGAAATAGGTTATAAAGATGAAATAAAACTCGGAAAAGCATATATTATTACGACATTAGATGAAGAAGGACCTAAAATGTATGAAATTAGTATAGAAAAAAATTTAGATATGGCTAAAGGAATTAATAAGAATATGCTAATTAAAATTACAGACCAAGAACTACTAGAAAAATCTGGTGGAATAGTTCAAGGAATGAGTGGTAGCCCTATAATACAGGATGATAAAATTATCGGAGCTGTTACTCATGTTTTAGTAAATAAACCTAATGTTGGCTACGGAATTTATATAGAAAATATGTTAAAAGATGCTAATTTATTAAAATAAATGAGTAATTTAGAAAAATGTGTTATAATATACTAAAGAAAATATTTAATTGTTCTTTAGTATATTTTTTTAAGAAATTTTGAAAATAAAAAGGATTTATATAATTTTTGTCGAATTAAATAATTGTAAATAAATGGAATATTTAGAGGGTTATGTTAGTGAAGGGGAGAGAAAAATTTATGAACGATTCAAAAATTTCAGTTTTAATTGCAGATGATAATAAGGAATTCTGTAATATATTGAATGATTATTTGTTAAATCAAAGAGATATAGTAGTTGTAGGGGTTGCTAAAGATGGATTAGAAGCTCTTGAATTAATTCAAGATAAAAAACCAGATTTAGTTATTTTAGATATTATTATGCCACA
Organism: Sarcina sp.; assembly: GCA_051650825.1. GTDB lineage: Bacteria > Bacillota > Clostridia > Clostridiales > Clostridiaceae > Sarcina. The sequence goes on from JBOFRC010000156.1 coordinate 4,553, forward strand.
TCTTGATGGTTTAGGTGTTTTAGAAAAATTAAGTACAGGTGCTTTAGGTAAAATTCCAAGAGTTATTGTATTATCAGCTGTTGGGCAAGATAAAATAACTCAAAGAGCTATAACTTTAGGGGCAGATTATTATGTTGTTAAACCTTTTGATATGGATGTTTTCATAAAGAGAATTAGACAAATGTTTAATAATACAATCACTAGTGAAGATAATATTAAACAAGCATCTTTAATGGATTTATCTGAATCTATGGTACACTTAAAGAAAAAGCCAATGGATTTAGAAGCAGAGATTACAAGTATAATACATGAGGTTGGAGTTCCTGCACATATTAAGGGATACATGTATTTAAGAGAAGCTATAACTATGGTTGTTAATGATATGGAATTATTATCAGCAATTACAAAAGAATTGTATCCATCTATAGCTAAAAAGTACAATACTACAGCATCTAGAGTAGAAAGAGCAATAAGACATGCTATAGAAGTTGCTTGGTCTAGAGGACAAATCGATGCAATAAATAAATTATTCGGATATACTATACACAATGATAAGGGCAAGCCAACAAACTCAGAGTTTATAGCTATGGTTGCAGATAAACTAAGACTTAAGAATAAAGTTAGTTAGGATTAGTGGAACAATAAAATATTTTTAATTTTTAATAAGAGAAATAAAAACAAAACATTTATTACGCTATATATTAGTAGTTGTAATAAATGTTTTTTTATTTTACATAATTTTAGAAAAGGAGTAATAAATTTATTATGTAAAGAATAATATTGAGTAAAGGGGGATGAGGTAATGAAAAATTTAGTAAAAAAAATACAGTCAATAATTGCAGATAATAGAGTAACTTTTATGTGGATTCTATTATTTTTCTTGATAGGTATAGTTATAGGCTCCTATAGTGTTTATTATATGAGTGATATAGGAAAAGTTGAGATGGGAAAATATTTAAATAATTTTTTAGCGTATATGAAAGGCGATAATATTGATTATATGAGCCTCTTACTTAATAGTATTAAGGGGAATTTACCTGGGGTAGTTTTAATTATTTTATTTGGTTTAACTATAGCTGGGTTCCCATTTGTTTTATTGATAAATTTATTAAAAGGTTATATTTTAGGTTTTACACTTTCACTTGTAATAACAGTGCTTGGTGTTGAGGGGACTGGTATTATAATTACAACTTTGATTATTCAAAATATTATTTTTGTACCTGTGGTGATTTTGATAAGTATATTATCTATGCGTTTTTCTATCATGAAAGTTAAAGGACTTAAGAAAGAAAATAATAGAAATACTAATAAGTTTAGTGAATACATAGCATTACAAGGTGTTTTAGTAGCTCTTTTAGTATTCGGTATAATAATTGAAACATATATTTCACCAAATTTAGCAAGATTAGTAATTAGTTGAGCATAAGCGTAATATAAATAATTATGTAATAACATTTTAGTTAGGAGTTAATATGAGAAATTTGGTGAAAAAGTATGAGGTTTATTTGCAGTCTATAGGGAAAAGAAAGAATACTGTAAGTGCTTATATTACGGATGTATCTATGTATTTAGACTTTCTTGAGGAAAAAAAATTAGTCATAAATGAGGAAGGTTATCCACTTATGTCATATATACAACACTTAAATGATAAAAGTAAATCACCATCTTCTATTCAAAGAACAATAATTTCTTTGAGAAACTTTTATAACTTTTTAGTAGCTGAGGGGAATTTAAAGCATGTTCCAGAAACGAGCATAAAAAGAGAGAGAGTTCAAAAAAAGAAACCTGTTGTTTTGAGTATTGATGAAATTAATAAAATTATGAATACTACAAATATAAGTACTGAAAAAGGTGTAAGGGATAAAGCGCTTTTAGAACTTATGTATGCGACTGGTATGAAGGTATCAGAGCTTATAGGATTAGATGTAGAGGACATTAATTTAGATTTATCTTTTGTAAAGTGTAAGGATAATAAGGGGTATGAAAGATTAATTCCAATAGGAAGAGAAGCAAAGGATTCAATTAAAAAGTATATAGCACTTAGGGAAGAAACTATTAGAAGTACAGATAAGTTGTTCCTAAATATGAGTGGAGATCCAATTACAAGACAAGGTGTTTGGAGAATAGTTAAGGAGTATTCTGTTTTAGCTAATATAAATAAAGATATAAACTTAAATACTTTTAGACATTCATTTGCAGTACATTTATTACAGAATGGTGCAAATGCTAAAGTTGTCCAAGAACTTTTAGGTAATCAGGTTATGACTTATATAGATATGTATTATGAAATAATAAATAATGAAAAGATAAATAGTATATATAAAAAGGCACATCCTAGAGCTTAGGTAGTAATTAAAAAAAAATGAAAATTCTAGAATTTTAGAAAAACTCCGCGTAAAAAGTGGAGTTTTTTGATTAATAAAATATGAATTTGTTAATGAAAAATACAGAATAAAAATTTGAAGTTATACTATATTTTTGTAAGTTAGCGATAAATTATGCTTAATTTTAATGAAATGGCAATTAATCTCATAAGAATAGTATCATGTTATTGTTTGATAGTTTGAATAGTGATATAATTAATTTTGTGAAAAGGTTATCATATACTGGAGGAATGTAGCATGAGAATGTACGATTTAATTTTGAAAAAAAGACATGGGGAAGAATTAACAACAGAAGAGATTAATTATTTTATAGAAAATTATACTAATGGAAATATTCCAGATTATCAGGTTTCAGCATTAATGATGGCTGTATTTTTCAATAAAATGAATAAGAGAGAAACAGCTGATTTAACTATGGCTATGGTTAATTCAGGTGATATATTAGATTTAAAAGAAATACAAGGAATAAAAGTTGATAAACATTCAACAGGCGGTGTTGGAGATACTACTACATTAGTTTTAGCGCCTATGGTTGCTGCACTTGGAGTACCAGTTGCTAAAATGTCAGGTAGAGGTCTTGGACATACTGGTGGAACTATAGATAAATTAGAAACATTTAAAGGTTTTTCAGTAGAAATGCCAAATGAGAAATTTATTAATAATGTAAATACACTTAAAATAGCAGTTGGGGGTCAAACAGGAGACTTAGCACCAGCAGATAAAAAATTATATGCTTTAAGAGATGTTACAGCAACTGTTGACAATGTATCACTTATAGCATCAAGTATTATGAGTAAAAAAATAGCAGCAGGAGCTGATGCGATAGTACTTGATGTTAAAGTTGGAGACGGAGCGTTTATGAAAAATGCTCAAGATGCAAAACTTCTTGCAACAGAGATGGTTGATATAGGTAAGCATGTAGGTAGAAACACAATAGCAATTATATCAGATATGGATCAGCCACTTGGGTTTGCAGTAGGTAATGCATTAGAAGTTGAAGAGGCTATAAATACATTAAAAGGTAAAGGACCAAAAGATTTATTAGAACTTTGTCTTGCTCTTGGTAGTAATATGGTTTTATTAGCAGGAAAAGCTAATACAGCACAGGAAGCTAGAGAAATGCTATTAGATACTATAGAGTCAGGAAAAGCTATAGAAAAGTTAAAAGAATTTGTTAGTGCACAAGGCGGAGAGACTGATGTTATTGATGATACATCAAAACTTCCTAAAGCAGAATTTATTTTAGAAGTTAAAGTGGCAAAGTCTGGTGTGGTTTCTAAAATTCATGCAGAAAATATAGGGCTTATAGCAATGGAACTTGGAGCAGGTAGAGCTACAAAAGAAAGTATAATAGATTTAGCTGTTGGTATAGTTCTAAACAAAAAAAGAGGCGATAAAGTAGAAGCAGGAGATGTTATTGCTTATGTTCATGCAAATGATTTAGAAAAAGGACAAAAAGCAGTAGAAAAAATTCTACAAAATTATGAAATTGCAGATTCTGTACAAGATATACCGTTAATTTACGATATAATAAGATAAGTTTAAAAAAGATGTAGCTATATGCTGCATCTTTTTTCGTATAAAAATATTATAAAGGTATCATTAGAGATATTAGATTATTTAATTATTATGATAAATATGTTATTATAATAATTATTAAAAATACAATTTAATCCAAATATATAAAAATAAAGAAATAAATTGAATGACGATTTAAAGGGGAGAAAATAAATTATGGGATTTAATATAATAGACATGAATACTTGGGTTAGAAAAGAATGTTTTAGGCATTTTTTTGAGAATATAAAATGTACATATAGTATAACTGTTGAAGTTGATATTACAAATCTTTATAAATACATAAAAAATAATAGATTAAGGTTTTATCCGACATTTACATGGATAGTTTCAAAAACTATAAATAATTATCAAGAATTTAAAATGGCATTTGATGAGGAGGGCAGATTAGGTTTTTTTGATGAAATTAGCCCAAGTTACTCCGTATTAGATGAGGAGACTAAGGTAATGACTAATTTATATACCCCATATGCTTCTAAATTTTCTGAATTTTATAATGATATGGAGAGTGCTCTGAATAGTTATAAACAGAATGTTAATTTTAATACAGAGTTACAAAAAAATTTTTTTGTTGTGTCATGCCTACCGTGGTTTAACTATACATCTTTTAATGTAAATAATGAGGGCAATAATGCATTTCTATTTCCTATAATAACATGGGGACGTTTTTTTGAGGAAGGGAATAAAGTTATTATCCCAGTAACGATTCAAATTCATCATGCAGTTGCTGATGGGTATCATTGTTCCTTATTTTTTTCAGATATAAAAGAGATTTCTTTAAGACCAGAGGAATATTTAAATATTAATATTGTATAAGTTACTTTATAAAGGGGAGCATAGCATGAGTGAAGAAATATATTTTAGCATAGGACAAGCTTCGGAATTCTTAGGTATTTCTAGAGATACCATAAAATTTTATGAAGAAAAAGGCTTGATAAATCCCATAAAAGATGATGAAAATAGATATAGAAAATACAGTATGGAAGAAATACACAATTTATTTTTAATCAATTTTTATAGGGAATTAGATATGGAGATTAAAAAAATTAAAGAAATTAAAGATAGTGGATATATAGAAAAAGTTGATAGTATTTTAGAAGAACAAGAGGATAAGCTTTTTATAGAAATAAAGAAGAAAAAGGAGATTTTAAAAAAAATAAAAAAGACTAGACAGGGGTATTTAAACGTTATAAATAATATAGAAAAGTTTTCTATAAGAAGTTTAGGACCATTTAAAGTATTAGAGGAAATAGAAGATATTGCAATGGAGG
>JBOFRC010000157.1:0-28175 GCA_051650825.1 Sarcina sp.
GTATTATTTTAATACTTATAGGCTCAATTTTTGTTGCTATTTAATTTTTTTGCCATAATCATTATTATTTAATAATTAGTGGTAAAAAGGGTATACAAAATATCTTTTTATGGTAAAATATAATTGTAAGTTAAAAAGAATACTTAAGAATTAAATTTTTTATATATAAGGAGAATAATTATGGAAGATAAAGTTATATGTTACTGCTTAGACTTAAAGGAGTCAGACATAGTAGAAGCTATAAATAACGGAGCTAAAACTCTTGAAGAAGTTCAAGATGCTACTGGGGCTGGAACTGCTTGTGGTTCATGTATCGGTGATATAGAAGAAATAATAGCTAAAACAGTAAAATAATTTTGATTTTATCCTTCATCTAATTGAATTAGATGAAGGTTTTTTTTACTCACTAACTACTTTTTTAAAAATTTCACTATTATCTTTAATGATAACCGTGTTATCTAAAAGATAATAATCATTTATTATATTTTTATAAATTACTTCCTTCTTTTCAATCTTCATCTTATCTGATAATTTTGAAAATACTAACCGTGAATTTTCATCTATATAATAAAACTCATTTCTATTTTTATTTTCGCTATATAAGTTTATTTTTAAATTAGTAGCATATGTATTACTTATTTTTTGTATATTTTCACTTGTCTTTACTAAATATAAATTATTATTATCATCACTATTATTAGTTAAAATAAAACCATTAGCTGAAACAAAACTTTCCACCGAAAAATCAGTTAATTTATGTTTTGTCTTTTCAAGCAAATCTATTGCATATAATTTATAACCATCTGCTGCGTTTTGATAATATAAAATATCATTTGCAACTATGTATTTAGGTGCTCTATCTTGTGTCACTGCTTTTTCTACACTTCCATCATCAGATAAAAAATAAATTTTTTCATTGTCATCTTCATTTATATAGAAAAAACCATCTGTTACTATTGTCATATCTCTAGCTGAAAATTTACTAATTGCCTCTACTTTAGTATTTTCATTAAACTCACTTACTAAAAATGAATATATTTTATTATTATCTAGTGAATTAGAGTAATAAATCTTTTCTCTCGAATATATCAAATCCTTGCCTGCTAACATAGAAACTTCAGATTTTGTATTTTCACTTATGTTATTTTCTTTAATAGCCCTATATATTCTATTATTATCACCTAATGATGAATAAAAATAATCTTGCTCTGCAAATAAAATTCTACTAGAACTTAAATTTTGTTCTCTAGCATCTACTAAAAAAACAGCCTCTTCAAACAATTTTTCTTCACCTTTTACTATACTATTAACCTTTATATTAGTTTTGCTAGTCTCTATAGTTTCATCTTGCCCACACCCGCTCAATGCTAAACCTATCAATAGCGGTAAAACAAAATACTTTTTTCTCATAGTTATCACATCCAAAAATTATACTTTTTTTTATTATCGTATAATTTTTTTATCTTATTAATATAAAAAAACTATCTTTAACTAAAAATATATTTTAGTCAAAGATAGTTAATATTTTTAACGTCAATTTAAGATACTTGATTTAAAAGCCTCTTCATAACATCATTAAGCTTTAATTCGCCTAATCTTTCTGGACAAGTTGCTATTACAAGTTTAACGCTATTTTCTAATTCATCTATTGTGTAAGCTCTTGCATCCATATATGCATACTCTGGCATTATAGGAGCTAAAGTCTCAGCTAATTCTTCTGCGGCATTTAAATATGTATCAAACTTTTCGTCCTCTTCCATGCTATTAACATCAATTCCTGCTAAACTTAATGCCTCATCAATATCATTTACTGATATTTTTAATCCAAAAGCTGCAAAATCTTCTCTTTTTGTTGCTTTAGTAAGATCTGTTTCAACCTTGAATTTACTCTCATTGTTTATTTTATCTCTTAATTCTTCAGTATCAACAACTTCTCTAATAAAATTTACGTACATTTGTTCCTCCTTAGATATAACTTTAATTACATCTAATTCTAAATCTTTATTGTTGTTCTGTCTACATTCTCTTATTATTCTAGTTTATAAAATTTAGTAAATAAACAATTTTTAATCTTTTTATTTTAATTAATGCTATTTTGTTCTATATAATCATTTTCTATAAAATATTATTTTCCATTAAAAAGTCTCTATCACTTAAAATGCTTTCATACTCACCATCTTTTACTATTTCATGGTCTTGTGAAAATACTAATGCCCTATCAAAAATCCCTTCTATATAGGCAAACTCATGAGTAGAACAAATTAATGTCTTACCACTTTCTTTTAACTTTAATAAAAATTCTCTTAAAAACCTCTTACCTTTAGGGTCTATTTCATTCATTGGTTCATCTAATACTAAAACTTCTGGATTTAAAGCAAGTACGCTAGCTATTGCAACTTTTTTCTTTTCTCCACCACTTAAATTATAAGGTTGTCTATCTCTTAATTTTTCTATTTTCAAAAGACTTAAACAATCAGCAACTCTCTTTTCCACCTCATCTTCTTGAATCCCCATTTGTCTTGGCCCAAATGCTATTTCTTCATATACAGTTGAATTAAATAATTGAGCATCTGAATTTTGAAAAATAAATCCTACTCTTTGGTGAAACTTCTTAGAATAAGAACTGTTTTCTAATTTCTTCTCAGTAACTTCATCACCATCAAAAATAAATTTACCTTCTACAGGATGTATAAGTCCATTTATTAATTTTAAAAATGTAGATTTCCCACTACCATTAGGTCCTATAAGTGCGACAGCCTCACCTTCTTTTATTTCTAAATCTATCCCTCTTAGGGCTACTGTTTCTCTATATGCAAAATTGACTTCTTCTAATTTAATCATTCTTTCTCTCCTTACTATCTAAAGAATAAAATATAAAATTACTACAATTGCTACTAAAACTATATAAATTACGTCATTAAAACCAAACTTAAATTTTTTGTACGAAACATATTCACCTGTGAACCCTCTACACTCCATAGCTGCATACATATCTTCACCCATACTTTTAGTTTTAAAAAACAAATTGCCCATTATACTTGAAACAGCCTTATACTTTTTACTGTTTCGTCCTACTGATTTAAGTCTTAATGCATATAACATTTCTAATGCAAATTCACCAAGAATATAAATATATCTAATTGTTATATCAAATACTAAAATAAACAAATCTGAAATAAATAACATTTTAAATGCTTTTGTTACATCATGCCACTGTGTAGTATGAGATAAAATATTAACAGCAATTAATGTTATTGCTACTTTTAAAACTAAAATCAAACTATTATGTATATTCCCCATGAACATAGCTGGTATTAAAACAATAAGTGTAAATATTGGAATTGTAAGACTAAGTGTAATTATTTTTCTAACTAACCTTCCATCAAGCGTCGCTAAAGAAACTAAAAAATATGTTCCTATTAAATATGTATATATGTCTATTTTAGATAACGATAAAAATATTATAAGAATTAGAGTCGATATAAGTTTTACCATTGGATTTATTCTATATAAAATTCCTGTTTCTTCACTTACATCTCTTTTTATTCTGCTAAGTAAACCAATAAAACCAAATATAGTTTTATTTATAAAACCATCCTTATCTTTTGGAGGTTCATAATCTTCCTTTTTAAATAACCATTCCATTTCGTCCACTAAACTCACATCCTTTGCTGAACTATTTAAATTTAAAGTCATCTCTGTATAATTTGATTGAATCTCTAATTTAGTTTATTGCCTAGACATAAAGAGTTTCAAATTTATATTCAATAACAAATCTAACTTAAGTGATTCTATTATTTATACTAGAGATGACAAATAAATTTTAAAGTATTATTTTTTTGAAAAATCAGGTTTTACTTCATCTTTTTTAAGGCTACCTAGTATTTTAAATAAGAGTATTAAAACTACTACACCTATAATTGCAGATAAAATATATCCCGCGACTTCTCCCATTCCTGCAAATCCATATCCATCACCAAAAGCATGATACATACTTCCTTGAGTCATACCTTTTGGCATGTATCCAATCATATCTTTAAGTGCTGAACTATCCCATTCCCCCCAAGCTGATCTACTTGCGGCTAATAGGCCTAATGGTACTAAAACAACCATTGCTATTATAAGTCCAATAAAACCTCTGTAAACTTTTTTAGATTTTTCTATATTAGACTCTTCTTTTTCTTTTGCTCCATAAATAGTTCCTGGTGATGTCTTTTTAATATATCCATATACAACGACAGTTACAGTTCCCTCTAATAACCCTATTATTGAGTGAGCTGAAAGCATAGCTGGTATAGATATACTTAATGGATAAGGACAATATAAAGCTTGTCCTGCTGCATTATGGAATAATAATGGCTGTATTCCTAATTCAATAGCTGCACAAAGAGAAGCTAAAAGAAGTGCTATGTACCCTGCTATAAAAGCAGCAATTAAATCTCCTTTTTGACCTTTAATTTTAGTTTTTAAAAACTTAAATATAAAGTATCCTGAAAATGCCATAACAAATCCCATGTTAAAAACATTAGCCCCGTATGCAAGTATCCCTCCATCACCAAAGAATAATGCCTGAATTAATAATGCTATTGACGTTGCTATAACTCCGGCATAGGGGCCTAAAATCATTGCCGTTAGTGCAGTTCCTACTGCATGTGCACTAGTTCCTCCTGGAGTTGGAATATTAAACATCATTATTAAAAATGAAAAAGCTGCAAATACTCCAAGTAATGGTATTTTTCTTTTACTAAGTTCTTTTTTTACTTTAGATACTGATCTTATCCATACAGGAATCATTACAGCTCCTAATACTGCACAAGTAGATGGACTAAGATAGTTATCAGGTATATGCATATGTAAACCTCCTAATTTTAATTGTAAAATACAAAATTTCGTTAATTCTTGACTATAATATACTAAAGGTAACAAAAAGTAAACAAGTTATTAACATCTTATTTACCACTTTTTAATATTTAGAAATATTTTTTTCATAAAAAAAACATATATTTTTTATATTTTTTTAATTATTACATTAGATAAATTGAACGTTCTTCATATTTTTATTGAAAAGATATTCTCATTTACAGACATTTAATTGATAATAAGCTTTCATTTACATCAAGTTTTTATACATTTTACAACTTTTCTATTAATTAATTACTTATTTACATGTTATTATATAATTAAGATAACTTTATTTTAGGAGGTACTAAATTGACTACTCCAACGGATTCTCACAAAAATGATATTACAACTAATTTAACTAATGAAATTCAAGCTCTTCATACGCTTAGAAATTTAAAAGCACAACTTGAAGCATACGGTATAACTGAAGAGCTACAACATAACATAGATACAATAATACTAACAACTTATGATAATATAGAGCTTCAAAATATTAAGGCTGAAATTATAGAAAAATATAATTCGCTTGAAAAAGATTATAGAACTTTTCTTAATTTTACATACCCTAGTATTTCTGATAAAAAAAATGCACAGTTACAATATAATGAAATCATAAAGTTTAAAAAACGTTCTATACAAAATGATTTATCTTTAGAAGAAAGACAAGAAATTTTATATAAAATAAACAATATGAGCTTTATCATACAAAACATAGCTCCTACACTCTATGAAATTGATACTAACTGTAAAACTTACAACGGAAAGTTATATAGCTCTTTTGATGAACTTACTAGTGCTATAGCTGAAGAAGCGTATCTAGATGAGTTTATTAAAATAGATGAAATTTTAGATGAAATTAAAGAAGCTTCTTCTATATATAATATACGTCGTAAAATTTCTGAAATTGAAAAACATAGTTATCATAATACTGATATTAAAAACAAAATTTCTGATATAAAAATAAAATTAGACTTAATTGAAAATGAGTTCAAAACCTTTAATGGAAAAAGATATTCGACTATTGAAGAAGTTGAAAATATTAAAGATGAACTTTACTATATAGATACTGAAGCTTATAAATTTGATCTTTTATCTAAAGATGGATTAAAATTATTTTTAGAACTTATGAGTCTTCGTCAATTTGAAAGTAATGAAGCTAAAGAAATTTTAAATACCTACAGAAGTGAATATATGCAAATGAAAGATATTGAAATTGCTAAAGAAACAAAAACGCAAAAAGATGTACTTAAAGCTAAAAGAAAAAAGAAACTTAAAATTTTCACACTTTTACCTGCTATAACATTTACTGCTCTTATGCTTACTGTTATCAGTGGTTTTTTTGCAGGTTTTTCTACCATTTGGCCTTTTATAGCTACCGCTGGTCTACTTTTTGGAATCTCAATTCCTATAGCTATCTTTTATGCAATTTACTATAATATCACCAATGGTGTTGATTTAGCTAAAGAAAAGTTAAGTTCATTGACTAAAAAAAAGAAAAAATAAGAAGTTAGATTAAAAAATCTAACCTCTTATTTTTTTATGCCATTATACTATTATTTGCCGTATTTCTACTAAACTTTGCAAGTACCTTGTCTACTATTACAATAATTAAACTTATTCCTATAAATGCTGGAACTAAAAGCGTTGCTAGATAATATAGCAATCCACTAACTGTTAAAACATTCATATTTAAGAATGGATAAGGATAAACATGTATAATTTCGCCTATACCTATTGCATAGAATAAATAAACTATAGGGAATATAATCCATATCGGAATATATTTAAATTTAAATACTCCTTTTGCTTCAAATATTAAATAATCTACTAAAAATGCTAATGGTGAAAAACCATGTAATGTATATTCTTCTAATTTAACTCTTCCATGTGCATTCCAATCATGATTCAATACTAAGAAGAAAACTAGCCCTGCAACCCATATGTAAAGTAATATAGCCCCTCTTAATGATCCTTTATTTAGAAACTTTATTTTCTTTTTAAAGAATACTTTATTGAAGTACCAAAGTGTAACTAAGATATTACTTAGTTCTGTAAAGTATGATATGTATCCTAAAATTCTACCGCCTATAGTTGGTATTGTTGTTGCCATTAACTGATCTACTAACGAAAGTACTAGTGCAGCTAAAATAATTATCCCCACTGTCCCTCTATAAATATTTTTAAACTTATTCATCTGCTCTCCTTAATCTTTTGTATAAATTACTTTAACTATAATAAGATACTTTTCTTTGATTGTCAAACTATAATGTAAATAATATCCATTGAAAACTTATCTATATACTTAACTTTTTTCCCTTTTTAGCATATCTAAAAGTAATTGATAAATTTTAAATTTTATACCATTAAATATATTAATAAGATAAATTTTTATTATTAATTCGTAAAAAGAAGTTATTAAATACTCATTAAAATATACATTTACAAATTACTATTTGTGCAAATTATCTAAATTACCTTTATAATTATTATGAAATTTTAATCGATTATAAAGGAGTTAAAAGCAATGGAACAAAGTATCGATAAGCTAAAAAATACAACAAAAATGCAGTATGGTTCCATACTGAATACATCACTTCTTCATTTAAGAGAGCAACCAAATATTGATTCTAATACTATAGCACTTTTAACGCATAATGATATCATAAAAGTGACTGATAAACTTGAAAATTGGTATAAAGTGGTAGTAAATAAAAAAGTAGGTTTTGTATACTCTTATTATTTAGGCTTATCTGATAATGTAAATGCTCCGCAAAATGAGACAAGCCCAAATTTAAAATTAGCTAAATTGAAAGATTTAGATACTATACACCTAAGAAGCGAAGCTAATCTTCAATCACATATAATTTGTACTATAACAAAAGATGAACCTTTTACAATTCTACAAAAAATAGGAACTTGGTGTAAGGTTAAATATAATAATCACATAGGTTATATATATAATTTTTATATACAAATTGTAGGTACCTCAGAAGATACTGATATTACTGAGATTTCAAAAGATACTCAATCAATAATTCTTGGTAAAGCCTCTATAGTGAACGCTACATTTTTACATTTAAGAAAAGAGCCTTCTGTTAATGCTGACATTATAGAAACTCTTTATCTTGATGATGAAATTCTAGTTCTTGAAAAAGAAGATGATTCTTGGTATAAAATACAAGCAAAAGATTTACAAGGATATGTATATGGCTACTATCTGAGTATTACATATAAAACTATAAAAATGAAAAAAACTTCACAAAAAATAAATGCAAATGTTGTTTTAGGTGAAATTATAAACTCTTCATATCTGCATATTAGAGCTGGTGCTGGCACTAATTTTTCTGTATTAGAAGATGTTTACCTTGGAGATAAAGTGGAAATAATAAAGAAACTTGGAAACTGGTATGAAGTAAAAGCTAACGGAAAAATAGGATATGTATTTGATTATTACATTAAAATAATTTCTGGAGATATTTCTTCTAATCAAGAAAGTGAATCTGCTACAAAACTTAGAAAAGGTAAGGTTATTAATGCAACTATGCTTAATATTAGAGAGCTTCCTAGTACAAACTCTAAAATACTTGGTACCTTAAATGCGGGAGATATGACAACTATACTCTCTATAAAAAATGGTTGGGTTAAAACTTTATTTAACGATACTCTAGCATATATAAGTTCTAACTATATTGAAATATTTAACGAAAACGAAGATATTACTAAAGGAAAACTAGTTGAATTTATGGCAACCGGCAAAATCAACTCTTATTTAGCTAATATATATAGTTTATCCGAATCAGATATTATTGGACAAGAAAGATTAAATACAAAACTTATTATCCATGGTAAAAAAGACGACTACTATCAAATTTCTTATAGAAATGCCTTTGGGCTTATTAAACAAGATAGAGTCACTATTATTGATGATAAAATAGCTTTAAAAAGCAATATACTCCCAAGTGTTACTGCTAGTAACAGTACTATTAAAAATTTAGAGGAATTAAAAAATACAGTTATTACAAAATATCCTGTAAATGTGAATCAATATATAGAATTACAGTATAACAACTGGCCTCTTCATTCTAAGAAAAGTTTTGCTGATGCTATAACTCCAGCAAAAATTACAAATAAATTTGAATTTTTAAAACTTAATAAATTTAGAAGCTTAGCACCTGATAAACTAAATAAAATATTAAACGATACTGGTGTTTTCAAAGGTAAAGAAAAAATATTCATTAGTGCAGCGCAAAAATATAAAATAGATCCAGTATTTTTTGTTAATCAATGTTTGCTTGAAACATCTTATGGTAAAAGTAAATTTTCTACTGGCGTAACAATTAATGAAATTGCTATACAAAGTAAGCCTATTCACAATCCTATCGGAGAACTTGTAGGCTACGAAATGAAAAAACTTATGAAACCCGCAACTGTTTATAATATTTTTGCTATGGATGATTCTGAAAATACTACAGCTTTTCCTAATAAAATGTTTTTACTCAATACAACTTATGCCTACACTCAAGGATGGTTATCTATTGAAGATTCAATTTTTGGAGCAGCTGAATTTATATCTAGTAATTACCTTAACAACAATTATTATAAACAAGATACTTTATACAAGTTAAAATTTTCTCCTCAACTTTCTAGTATTTGGCATCAATATTCGAATAATATATTATATCCAAAACAACTTTCAGAGTTAATGGAAAAGCATCAATACTTGTATATTGATAAAACTCAATTTTCATTTGATTTACCGGAATTCAAGTCTATACATTAAAATTTTTAGAAATATAAATTCTAAAAAAACTAGCTACTAAATAAAAAACAGGACTGAAAGTCGATTAAAAATAATTTTCTAACCTAACTTCAGTCCTTTATATTTTTCTCTAATAATAAATTGTTAAAAATTATATCATACAACTAAATATTAATATTATCATACAACTTATAACCTTTTTAATTATTATTAAATTAATTCCATCCTAACCAATGCATTATAAATACCTTCATTAGCTACATTATCTGTTTTAGCATATGCATGTTTTAATAAATCTTCATGACTATCCCCCATAGCTATTCCATACTCTACAAGTTCAAACATTTCTATATCATTTTCACCATCACCAAATGCATATGTTTTTTCTTTAGGAATATTTAATTCATCTATAAGATGTTGTATTCCATAAGCTTTAGTACATCCTTTTCTATACATATCATACGAAGTTTGTCCTGGATGCTGCATAAATACAAAGTCGTCTCCATATTTTATCATAAAATCTTTAAAAGCATCTTTGCCATTATCTATGACAACAATTTTACTGACAGCTAACTCATCCTTTGTCCATTTATCAGTTATATTTTCAATAGGAAGTGCAAATCCACTTAAAACTTTTTTACTTCCTTCTGTTTCAAAACTATTTATATAACTTTTAGCTTGTCCTTCTAATAGATAATCTATTTCTTCCGCATTTAAATGATCTATTATAGTATTCATAACTTCTGACTTTATAGCATCATTAAATATCTCTTCACTATTTAATTGTATATATGTTCCATTTGAAGTAATATACCCATCTAATCCTAATTCTAATAAGGGCTGCCCAAGAAAACTCATAGGTCTGCCTGTTGCTAAAATAGTTAAATAACCATTTTGTTTCAACTTATCTATTGCCGCTTTAGTTTTAGCACTTGGTTCTTCTATGCCTTTTCTACAATCTATTAATGTTCCGTCAACATCAAAAAATATTATTCCTTTTATATCTTCCATCTGTTATCACCCCATACTAACTATAACATAGTGAAAGTTTTTTTAAAATAATTGTATATACAATCTTAACTCGCAAAAAATAAAGATTATATTTTTTTCTAGTTTTTAAAGCTTTTCTTCTACCTTAAGTCTATAATAGTCACCATACAGACTATTGACCTTCTCTCTATTATTTTCAAAAAAATCATAATATTTTTTATTATAATCTTCCACCGAATTTATACTCTTAATTTTATCTTCTAAAAACCCAACCATCAAATACAAACTATTTAAGCCTTCTTCGCTTATTTTTCCATTAATCTCAAAACTCATTTTCTGTATTATTTTTTTATAATTTTCTTTTATTTCATTTGCACCATCTTCAAGATTAAATTTTAATATATATTTACTTGCTAAAAGTGCTATTAAAGCACCTGCTACTACAAAAAGTATTCTTTCACTTATAAAAAATAACAAACCACCTTCTAATCCCATTTTAGCTAAGACAGATACAGTTACTGCCATCATAAGATTTGTATAACTAGTTGCAAAAGGATTTAAATACCCTGCTCCTAAGACTATCATGCCTCTTAACATAGAATCCTTTATTATAACAAAACATAAAACGACAATTACAGCACCTATTAAAGTACCTATAACTCTATCTTTAGCCCTACTTTTAGACACTTCATAATATGGTTGCATTACTGAAAACATAGTATAAATAGCCCATCTTCCCTCTTCTAAATTCAATATATCTACTATAAATATAGCACTAGACAACATAATCGTTTGCCTTATTGCATATGAAAACTTTAATGTTCGCCCCTTCAAATTATCCATAAATATTTTTTTACTAGTTAAATACTCAGGAATAGTTCCCCTAATAACCTCATTATTATTAGAATCTTTTGAAAGATTTATAAGTTCATTCGCAATATTTACTAGGCATATATTATCTATTTTTAAAACATCTATTTCTTCTACAGATTGTTTCTTCAAACCTCTTCTTATTAAATTTAAACTTTGTATTAAATTCTCATCTTTATTATCATTCAACTTATCATTCATAATTTCAATATTCAATTTTTCTAATAAATAAACTATATTAGTTAATTTTTTTGAATTTTGAGAAAAGAAAAATTTATCTTTTCTTGATTCATACATAACTTTTTTTATACTATTTATTTCAGACTGTATTTCCGTCCCCTTGTTATCTTCACTCTCTAAATGTACTAAAAAACTTTCTATAATTTTTAAAAGCGATTTTGACAATGTTTTTTTCACTCTTGTTTTATTAGATACAAACTGCATTCCCATTATGAAAAAAGCACCAAAAACTAGGCTTACAAGTCTCACTACAAGGTCTTTTCCGTATACGGGGTCATATAGCATAAATAAATATTGAAACCCTATAGGAACTACTAATGACGCTTTAAAATTAGAACTAAAGATATAAATTAATAAAAATATAATCAGAATATTTATAGCTACTCCTAAAAAAGGATTTATTGTAGATAAAGATGAACAAATTCCTGTTGCAACATTTATGGTAACTAACCACAATAAATTCTTTAAAGGTGCCGCTGTTAAATCCCTTTGTAAAAATGCATATGCACTAGTTACTATAGCAACTCCTACAATTTGATTCTCTTTACCAAATAAAAAAACAAATAAATTTATTACTAGTAATATAAAAATAAAATCTATAGTATTTCCTATCACCTTATTTTTACTCAAATTAAAACACTTCCCTCATATTTAAAAATTAATATAAAAAACATTTTAACACTTTTTCTATTTTTTTCCAAATAAAAAAATAATCCTAATCAAAATATTTTTCAATATATTAATTAGGATTATAATTCGTTTATTCTCTTTCTTCCCCTAAATGTACTAATGAAGTAAGTATAGCTATTCCAAGAGAAATTATTAATGCTGAAAGGAAACCATGAATAGTTATTCCTGGTACTAATGCAGATGCTAATAATACCATTAATACATTTATTACAAACGCAAATATTCCAAAAGTTAAAATAGTTACAGGTAAACTAACAATTTGAATAATTGGTCTTATTATTAAATTTATTATCATAAGGACAATCGCAAATATGACAATAGGTCCTACCCCTGTATATGTACCAAGATTTAAATATCTTATTCCTAGATACGTAACAATAAATATAATAATGCATTTAATTATCGCTCTAATCATTTAATCACTTCCTAAATTTATTCACTATTAGATTTTCTAAAAATTACGATTTATATACCATATATTTTAAAAATTTTAATCAATTATTTCAAAAAAATTATTTTAATCTTACTATTCCCTAAAGTATCTATTCATAAAATTATTTTTAATATAATATAAAAATATACAAAATTTAGATAATTAGTTTTGTTACCTAAACTTACAGCTACGTTATTTAGAGTATCTATTTCTCTAACTCTTAGAAAGACTTTTCTTTATCTTTTATTTTATAAAAGATATAAATATTAGAAATATTAGCTCTTAACTAAAAATATTAATATAGATATAAAAGGGGTATTTTGATGAAAAAATTTAAACTTGCAACAATTTTAACTTGTATATTGGCTTCTATGGTTCTTATTTCTTGTGGAGATAAAAAAGATGATATAAGTAAAGAAGATAACACTAAACCTGGAATATCTCAAGATAGCTCAGATAATACTAATTCAGATGAGAAAGATAATGAAGATAAAGATGATACAACAGAAAATGATACTAGTAAAGATGATAAAGATAAAGACAATGATGATAATAAAGATGATGACAATGATAATAATAAAGATGATGATAAAAATCAAGCTACTATAAATTATGATAAATACTATAATGGTACTAACAAACTTTCATTAGATATTCCAAACAAAGGAATTGCTGATATGTTCTGTGATTATGAATTAAAGAAACTTTCATCAGACGAGCTACAAGTTACAACGAGTTCTCTTAGAGGTTCGTTCAAAGGTACCTTAAAAAAATCTAACAATAGTTATACAGGTACACTAAAATCTATAACTGATTCTGAAAGCTATAAAGTAGAGGCCTTTATAACAGACCATGCTATCAAAATTATTGAAACAGAAAACAATACAGATAAAACTACTACTTTTTATTTAAAGAGTCAAACTTATGAAGTTAAAACTGGGGATAAATCTTTAGAAAAAAGCTCTTTTAAATTAACGCCTCTTAACTAAAAAAAATAAATTTAGCACTAAAGAATGACTTTTTTATTTTTACAATTTTTATTATTCAACAAGCTATAATAGTTATAATATTTTCTGTAATCTAAACAAGCATTTCAAATTGCATTAAATATAAATTAAAGTTATAGTCAATTTATTAAAATATTATTTTATAGGAGTTACTTAATGTTAATTTTCAAGATTTTATCAACTATTATTTTATTTCTATTTGCAATTAGCATTTCTTTTTTTACTTATTTCATATTTATTTTTTCAACTTCATATAATTTTGATATTAGTTATTTTTTTTATTTTGGTATATTTATACTTATTATGTTTTTTATTTCAACTTTTATTTTTGCTATTAAAAAAAAATATACATTATTTTTTTTAATTTTTTATTCTAGTATAGGCTTTTTCTTATCATTTAATATATCAGGATTTTTATCACTCCAATTTCTCCCTCCTTCACTTAGTTTGATTTATATGATATTTAATTTTAAAAATGAGGCTCATTAATTTTACTTTAATGAACCTCTAAATATTAATAATTATTCCTCTCCCCAACCCCAAAATCTAGAACTATCGAAGATGATATATACCCTAAAGTAGTACCTGCTAAATGTGCTAACTTAATAGAGCTACCATTCCAATAAAATCTTTCAGGATTATCATTTTTATATAGGGATCTAATATCTCATATATATCATTACGATTCCTTTTAATATAATCTACAAAGTTTGATATTGATTTAACTTTAGCAGGTAAAACTCCTAACGATACATCCCATATTTCACCATTACATCTAAAAAACTTATATACAAGTTTTCTAGTGCTTTTTTGATTTATATATTTTTATCATAATAATAAAAATATAAATATTTTTTTAATAATATATTTCATTAGACTATAAAATAAAATTTCTCAAATCTAAAAGCAACATAATATTTTATAAAACCTCAATATAAATTATTTTTAATTTACTATATGAACTTTTATAATCATAACAGAAACAAATTTTATTTAATATTTAAATACTAACATTTAAACTACTATTTTGTATATAAAACTTAGGAGGTGTAATTAAACTTGAACTTCTCTAAATTCCAAAAAAGCTTAAATAAATCGGAGAAAAAAATAATAAATTTCAATTTATCTATTTTGATAATTACTCCAATTTTATGTCTTTTTCCACTGCTAAAATATATAGGTATTTTACTGTTCATCATCTCGATACTTTTTGATATGTATTTGTTTTATAAATTCATTAAATCCTAAGTTAAACAAGATGAGCTAACACCATTTTTAGCTAAATACGAACTATTCAAATTATGATAAGATCTATAAATTTTATTTACTTCTCTACGCTTCAAATCAATATATTCATCTAATTCTATTTTTAAATTATTCGATTCATTGATAATACTTAATTTTTCTTCTAAATATGCACTTAATAAATATAAACTTTTCACTTCATCCTCATGAGTTTTATTTTGTATTTCCTCACTTAAAACCGCAGTCAATTTATCATAACTCATTTTTATTTCAGCATTACCGTCATTAATTTTATATGGAAAGAGATATTTGCTTCCTATATAAGCTAATACACCTCCTAGCACAACAAAAATCAACCTTGTCATTGCTAGATTAAATATCATGCCACGCTCTAGTGCTATAGATGCTACAGCTGAAATAGTAACTAAAATTATAAGCTTTTGATAATTTTTTACAAATGTATTTAAATATCCTGCCCCTAAAATTATAACTCCTCTTATAGCTGTATTTTTAAAGATTACAAATGCAACTACAACTATTATTGCTCCAATTATGGTTCCACTTATCCGTTCTTTAATTCTTACCATAGAATTTTCTGAATATGGTTGTATTAGTGAAAAAATAGTATAAACTAACCATTTTCCTTCTTTAAAATTAAATATCTGAACTATAAAAATACTAAGCATACCAACAATAGCAAGTCTTAATCCATAAGATACTCTAAGAGATGACAACTTAAAATTATCTTTTAATATTTTTATAAGATTAAATTTATTAGATATTTCAAATTCATAACTATATGCATTTTTCTTTTCTTTTAAATCTTTTGCTAATTCCTCTAAAATATAAACTAACTGATTTATATCTCTACTTAAAATATTATTATTTTTAGTCTTATTTGATAAACTACAAACTTTCCCTTCTTGTACTGCTTGTATTAATAATTTTAAATATGATATAATTTCGTTTTTTTCATCCTCACAAGCTGTTTGATTCTCGCTTAAGTCTATATTAATCTTCTCTAAAATATAAAGTGTATCTACAACTTTTTTTCCTATATTTGAAATATAAAAACTTTTTTTTCTACTTTCATAAACAACCTTTTTAAGCTTTTGTATTTTCAAGTTAATTTCATTATATTTAATTTCCTTATTTTCCAAGCTATAAACTATGTCTTCTAATATTGATATAAATATTTTAGGGAAAATTTTTTCTAGTTTATTTCTATTTGCAATAAATTGGAGAACCATTATAAAAACAGCCCCAAATATAAGCCCCAATATTCTATTTAAAAATTCATTCCCACTAACTGGTGTAAATAACATAAATAAATATTGCAATCCAAAAGCTACAACAACAGACGTTTTTATAGCAGAACTACAAGTATAAGCAATCACAAATAATGCTATAAAATTAAGTGGGATCCCAATCCATAAATTTAGACTCGCTAAATGTGCAAATATCCCTGTAAATATATTAATTCCTACTAAAAACATTAGATTTTGAAATGGATTTGCTGTTAAATCTTTTTGTAATAACATAAGTGCAGCTGTTATTACTGTAACTCCCACAACACTATTTATCGATCCAAACAATGACGTAAAAATATTTATAAATAAGATAATAGTTACAAATATAATAGTATTGCCTATTATTTTTTTCTTCATAATTCCCCCTAAGTCTAACTTTTTATATGCCTATTATTAGAAAATATTGTAACATATTATCATTTTTTTAATTATAATTAATCCTTTTATTCACTAAATATTAAATTTTTTTAAAATTAATACAAAACACTGTAAATTTTTTCAATCATTATTATGCTTTATATATCGTAATTCCTTCTTTTATAGTTTCTATTACCTTAATATTCTTAAGCTCTTTTTCATCTATAAATAATGGATTTTTATCTAAAATCACTAAATCTGCAATCTTTCCAACTTCTAAACTACCTTTTTCATTTTCTTCAAAATACTGATATGCACCATTTATAGTAACTGCTTTTATTGCATCTAAAACTGAAATTTTTTGGTCTTCACCAAGCACTCTTCCCGATTTAGTTTTCCTATTTACTGCATTGTGAATTGCAAGTGTCATTATAGGCATTTTTACAGGTGGATCCTGATGTAATGTAAAATTCATACCTCGTTTTAAAGCTGATGCTGCTGGTGAAATTCTCATAGCTCTTTCTTCTCCAAGAACTGATTCATAGTGATAGTCACCCCAATACCATATATGATCTAAGAAAAATGTTGGCATCATACCAATTCTTTGCATTTCATCTAATTGATCTTCTCTAACTGTTTGTGAATGAACCATAACAGGTCTTAAGTCTTTCATATTTCCAGTTAGTTCAATAGCTTTTTTATAGCATCTTATAAATTGATCTGATGAGGCATCTCCATTACAATGTGCATTTACTTGTATATCATTTTTAATGCATTCAGCTATAAAATTTATGACTTGCTCATCTGTTTGAGTTCCATATCCGCAATAAGTATTATCTTGTCCCTCTGGCGCTATATGATATGGTTTTGTAAGCCAAGCTGTTTTTGCTTGAGGGGAACCATCTAGCCAAGTTTTTCCACCTAATAATTTGTAATGATTAAAATATTCTGCCTCAATTGTACTTTTCTTACTCATTAAATCTACTGTAAAAGGTTGTATAGCATATCCTATAATATCAAGTTTCAACTTTCCATACTGTGCTGCTGCACCTAATAATTGTGCTATGTTATTATCTACACTAGCATCTTGTGCTGTTGTAATTCCATATGAAGCATATAAAGTTTGAGTTTTATCTAAAGCAGCCAATACATCTTGAAAATCTGGTGCTCCTATACATTTTTTCTTCTCTTCAGATAGAAAAGCTGTTTCTTCTAATATTCCTCTAGCCTCTTTAGTATCCCCTATAGTTTGTACTACTCCGCCTTCAGGAACTATATATCCATCATTAGTATAACCAAATAACTCCAATGCTTTAGAGTTAGTTGCTGCTATATGCCCAGATGCATGAGTTATAAAAATAGGAATATCTTTAGAAACCTTATCTAAATCAAATTTATCTGGATGTTTACCATCTTCAAATCTTGAATTATCATATCCAACTCCTAAAAGCCAAGCTCCTTCCTTTAAGCTTGTCTTATTCAATGAAGTCTTTAAAACTTCTACTATTTCTTCTCTAGAATTTACTTCACTTAAATTTGGCATCATAGATGCCTGTGCTAAAGCAACAATATGACCATGAGAATCTATAAATCCTGGTAATATTGTTTTCCCCTTCAAGTTTATCTCTGTCGCCTCTGTTCCTAAACGTAATATTTCTTGATTACTCCCTAACGCTTTAATAACTCCATCTTCTATTAACATTGCTGAATGTATTGAATTTTCTTTATCAACAGTAACAATCTGCCCGTTATAATAAATAATTTTAGCCATTTTCATTTGCTATCAAATTCTATAAAAAACAAAATTTCAACTTATAGAACTGATAACGCCTCCCTTCATTTCTAATTAACTTTTCCATTGATATAAATATCATTATACCCTTTAGTACAAAGGTTTTAAGCAATTGCTTAAATTATTAAAAAAACATTCAAAATTTAAAAAGCTCTTCTATTTAAGAACTATGATTCATATATCCTATCAGCCATAGTAAAATTCAAAAAAATACTTACGCTTATAAATACCACCAAACAAATAAATATATTTATAAAAAATAAGCAGAGCTATCTAATCAATTAATATTTTATTAATAAAAAAGTTATTCTTCTATTAAAATTTTAACATTTTATGCATTAAAAAATTAAGTTGAAAATGTTATGCTTACTAATGGTTATTATATTATTAAAAAGGATTTTAAATAAAAGGAGGGAGAATTATGGAATTTGGATTTAATCATATTCTATTATTTGCTCTTATTGTCATGTGTTCTTATTTTATAGAGGGTCTTATAGGCTTTGGTGGAACTATAATAGCAATTCCATTAGCATCAGCAGTTTTAGGTTTAAAAACAACTATACCTGTTCTTACAATAGTAGTGCTAATTGCATCTGTAATCATAGCTATTAGGGATTATAAATTTATAGATAAAAAACAATTATCAAAGATAACAGTTATGATGGCTCTTGGCTTACCAATAGGAATGATTTTATTCTCTAAAGCAAATGAAAATTTATTAAAATTTGGTCTTGGAATATTTATGATTATTATAGGTATTAAAGGTTTTATAAATATGAAAAAGAAAAATAAAGTTACTAAAGAAAATGTTTCTAATAATGATATTAAAAAAAATAAAGTTATAGAAAATCTCACTTTATTTTTAGGTGGGATAGTTCATGGTGCTTTTACTTGTGGTGGCCCTTTTGTCGTTGTATATGCAACTAAAAATATAAAAGATAAATCAAGTTTTAGAGCTACTCTTTGTGCTTTATGGGCTATTTTAAATGCTTTAATGCTTTCAATAAATATATTTAATAATGAAATTACAAAAGAAATAACTACTATTTCAATAATTACTATGTTATTTGTCGCTATAGCTATTATTACAAGTAATATAGTTCATAAAAAAATTAAAGGCGATTCATTTAATAAATTTGTATATATTGCACTTTGCATATCAGGTTTTTTAATGTCTAATCCAATTTAAATAACAGGGAGTAAAACTTTAAATTCAGAAAAGTTTTACTCCTTTATTTTGACTTAAACTATATTTAATCTTTAAATTCTAAATATCTAAAAACTATGTTTTATAGTTTTTAGATATTTACAAAGATAGCTGTCCTAAAAACTATAAGTATTACATTAGATTTTATATAATGCTTTTACTTATCAAAAAGTCCTCCACCATTACCTACTTTAAAGCCCTTAGAGTGATTTCCACTCTCCATATTTTTTTGAGCTTTTTTACCATTATTTTGTGACTGTCCTCTTAATTTTTTTTCCTCAATTAATTTTTTCATCATTTCTAAATTTTTACTCATTCTTTTCTCACTTTCTAATTTAAATTCATATAAATTTTATTTTTAGGTTATTTAATCGGTTTTGAATTAAATTAAATTTTTCTTGTTCTTTTTTCAAATTATAACATAATTCTAGACATCTTATTTAATCAAAAGAATTTTTTTATTATTATAATCTAATTCATCTTAATAGCTAACTACTATATTTAAATAATATTGATTATTAAAGTTACTTTTTTATCATTTCGATAATAATAAAAATCCAAGATTTTTTTATTGTTTAATTTTCTTTTTTATGCGTTAATTTGTCTAAATGTTTTTATTTTAAAACATTTACATTTAATGTAAAATTTATTTATATTATGCTTTACTCACTAGTATCTAAAATGAATATTTTTAATGGTTATTTTAGATATTACAACAATCAAATTATATAAGGGGGAATTAATTTTGATTAACAAAAAACTAAGAACAGCTATTGCGTCTCTTGTGTTATCTGCAATGGCTCTATCCGTTCTACCATCTACTTTATCTGTAAATGCAGCTCCTACAAAAGTTCCTGAAAATGTTTTAACGGAAAAAGGCGTAGAAGACCTTGAAAGAAAAATAGTTGGGTATTTTCCTGAGTGGGCTTACAAAAGTGAGGCTCAAGGATACTTTAATATGACTGATCTTCAATGGGATGAGCTAACTCATATCCAATATTCTTTCGCTATGGTTGATCCAACAACTAATAAAATAGCTTTTGGAGATAAACATGCAGCTATAGAAGAAGACTTTTCTGACTTCACTGACGAACAATTAACTTATAAAGGAAAAGTTATAGAACTTGATTCTACATTACCTTACAAAGGTCATTTTAACCACATGCAAACATTAAAAAAGGAAAATCCTAATGTAGATTTACTTATTTCTATTGGTGGTTGGGCTGGTTCTAGAGGCTTCTATACCATGCTTGATACAGATCAAGGAATAGAAACATTTGCTAATTCTTGTGTAGATTTTATAAGAGAATATGGTTTTGATGGAGTTGATATTGACTTTGAATACCCATCAGCTACTAGCCAATCAGGAAATCCTGATGATTTAGACCTTAGCGAACCTAGAAGAAAAACTATTAATGCTAGATATAATAAAATGATGAAAGTATTAAGAGAAAAAATAGACCAAGCATCTAAACAAGACGGAAAAGATTATCTTTTAACAGCTGCGGTTACTGCATCTTCTTGGGTTCTTGGTGGAGTTTCAGATAACTCTTATGCTAAAGAACTAGATTTCTTAAGCGTTATGTCATATGACTTCCACGGTGGTTGGAATGAGTTTGTTGAAAATCAAGCTAACATTTATCCTGATCCTGCTGATACAGAAACTATTCAAATGATGATGCCTGTATTAAACATGGATTGGGCTTATAGATATTACAGAGGGGTTCTTCCTCCTGAAAAAATATTAATGGGTATTCCTTACTATACTAGAGGATGGGAAAACGTAAACGGTGGAGATGGAACTGGTCTTCATGGTAAGAGTAAAACTCCAGCTTCTGGAAAGTATAATATCTGGGGTGATGATTTAGACGGTGATGGTAAATTAGAACCTGCTGGAGCTAACCCATTATGGCATGTTCTTAACTTAATGGATCAAGATAAAAATCTTACTGAGCATTGGGATGATGCTGGTAAAGTACCTCATGTATGGCAAGGAGATGAAAAAGTATTCTTATCATTTGAAAATGAAAGATCTATAGAAGAAAGATTAAAATTCATACAAGAAAAAAATCTTGGTGGTGCATTAATCTGGGTTATGAATGGAGATTATGATTTAAACCCTAACTACGTTCCTGGTTCTACTAATGTTAATGAGGGTAAATACACTTATGGAAATACTTTAACTAAGAAACTTAGTGATGGTCTAGATAAAATGGGTCCTTGTAGTTTAACAGATGATTCTGTTAAAACAGATGGTGAAATAGCTGTTGGTGTAGAAATGACAGGTAATTATGATCACCCTAACTACACTTATTCTTTAAACGTAACTAACTATTCAAATGAAACTATACCTGGTGGCTGGACTGTTTCTTTTGATTTACCAAACTCAGCTATCTATAAATCATCTTGGGGTGGTCAAGCTACTCAAACTCCTAATGGTGAATTTACTACTATTACTATAACAGCTGGTGCTTGGCACGGTATGGCACCTGGTGAAACTGTTACTTTACAAGGTATGATAGGACTTTGCTTCTCTGGTGTTAGAAATATTACATTTAACGGTTTTACTCCAGTAGGAAATGCACAAATTACTCCACCTACTGAAAATGCAAAACCAGTTATTTCTGGTACTTCTAATAAAGAAATTAAAATTGGAGATAAATTTGATCCTATGGCTGGTGTTACTGCCACAGATAAAGAAGATGGTGATTTAACTTCTAAAATTACTGTTACTGGTTCTGTTGATATAAATAAAGCTGGAACTTACAAATTAACTTACTCAGTAACTGATAGTAATAACCAAACTATTACTTCTGAAAGAACTATTACAGTTATTGATAATACTGCCCCTCCAACAAATACAGATCCTGTATTAAATGGTGTTTCTGATAAAGAAATTAAAGTTGGAGATAAATTCGATGCTATGGCTGGTGTTACTGCTACAGATAAAGAAGATGGTGATTTAACTTCTAAAGTTATTATTATTGGTTCTGTTGATACAACTAAGGCCGGTATATACAACTTAACTTATTCAGTAACTGATAGTAAGAATGCTACTACAACTAAAGTAAGAAAAATAACTGTTAAAGCAACAACTCCTGAAGTTGGAGATAACTTTGACATTAATAAAATATACAATGCTGGAGATGTTGTCGTTTATAAAGGACAACAATATAAAGTTAAATGGTGGACTCAAGGTGCTTATCCAGATAAGAGTGATGCTTTTGAACTTTTAGTTGAAGCTAATCCAGATGGTTCTCTTCCTTATGTATCAGGAAAAGCTTACACTGGTGGACAAAAAGTTTCTTACAACGGAAATTCTTTTGAAGCTAAATGGTGGACAACTTCAACACCAGGTAGCGATGATTCTTGGAAAAAACTTTAGTTAAATTTAAAGAGTATTTTGGATTAATTCCTTAATACTCTTTTTTTATTAAAGTTTATTTCATAAACTGCATTATATAGGTATCTATATATTTTAATCTAGTGTAAATCTCTCTACACCTATCAATTGCTAAATCAATTTTTAAAAGTTCTTCATCATTAGTTTCGTTTACTTTAGCTTTTACCGCTAAAGTTGTCACTTTTAATTGTTTTATATGCCCTTCTTCAAATTCTGGAGAATATATCTCTGAAATATTATCTAAATAATGAGAATACCTAACCCCTCTTTGCCCATAACTATACCTAATTTCTCTATAATCCTCACTTATTTCTATATCATATATCTTAATAGGTCTTATACTTTCAATTAAGCCCTCATATTCTTTTATTAACTCAACTACTTCACTTGCAATTTTCTTTCTTTTTGATAAATTCCACATATGTCATCCTCCACAAGAATTATTACATTATTAAATTTGCTTTTTCTAATAAAAAAGACTACTTCAAATAAATGAAATAGTCTTTTTTAGCTACAGTATATATGTTTTTAATGTTAATATTACTAAAACTAAGAAGTATATACAGTAAACACCAAATCGTATATATTTATTCTTAAATATATTAATAGCATCAATAATATTCATATACATAAATAACTGAAGATAATATGCTATTCTGTTCATAAATCCAAAATTCATAAGTGCTAAATATATTACAAAGAATACTATTCCCATACTTAAAATAAACTTTTCATATGACTCTAACTTTATCTTTTTCCATAACGTATAACCTAAAAGTCCTATGTTTATGACTAGGAAAAATATCATAACTAGTCCAAATCCAACTTTTATATCCATTGATTTATCTAATAGATATGTATTTATTTTTTGTTGCACATAAGGAATAAATAAAATTGCTATTCCTATTACCCCAAGAACACCTGCCGCTATAGCTTTATACTTTAATCTTACATTCATAGTAATAACTAAGTAAGCTATTGTAATTCCTAAAAAGGCAAGAGCTGTAACATGGAAAAATGATGCTATTACAACTAGTACCACAAATCTAATATATTTTTTAGTAAATAAGAATCTTAGTGCAAAAATACATATTCCTATAGCCATGTATTGTCTTACTAAACAGGCTCCTGGAATTAACATGTTTACAAAAATTAAAGGAACTATAAAAATATAATATCTCTTTAGCTTAACTAAGTAACTTATTCCTAACGTAAAGAATATTGCCATAACAGCATAATAAATTGTAAATACTATTGTAAAGTTATTATGTAAAACTCCATATAGTAAACTATTTAATAATTTAAATCCTTTTTCATAATCATATATATTAAGATGTAAACCTGTATCAACATAATAATTTATATATTGATGATGGTCATTTGAATATAACCCTGCTTGATAGAAAATATATATAAATCCTATACAAAAAATTATCCACCATACTATATCTACAGTCTTTTTATTTATTTTAAAAACTGCAATTGTTGCTAGCATAATAATAAAAAGTATATAAATCTCCATTAAGTTCTCCTTACTTTATTTTTTTAGCTAACTTTATCGTTCCATAAAAACCTAGAACTTTTTCTCCCATTGAAAATATTCTATGCTTAAAAACTGTTGACTTTGTAAGTAAAAATCTATTTTCTGAAACTATTTTAGCTAAATTTTTAAGTTCTTCATCTGTTGAATTAAGAGCATATCTTATAGATTCAAAGAAAGTTATACTAAGCTTTTCTAAAAGTTCCTCACCAAACGCTTTATCAAAGTTTCCTTTTTCTATATATTCTTTTAAATCTACAACTATTTCTGCTATGTGTACTGTACTTTTTATTTTTCTAACATTCATAATAGATCCTGCTCTTGAAACTCTATAACTATACCAGAAAAAGTCCATATATTCAAAAGTTTTCATTGTAAGCAAAAGTTTAGCTGTATAATCTATATCTTCATGCAAATATCCTTCTTTGAAGATTATTTTATTTTTATCTAAATACTCTTTTTTTACAATAAACTTCCAAGCCGTCCACACACATTCTTCACTATGTATTATATCTCTTTTTATTGACTCTATATCTTTAGAGTTATTGATTCTAAAATCTACTAAATGATCTTCCACCCCATCACAGACTTCATAATATCCGCTCATAAAAACATCAATATCTTTATTTTCTATAGTATTTATAATTTTACTCATACTATCTTTAACAATATAATCATCACTGTCTATGAACATTAAATATTTCCCATTAGCTTTTTCCATCCCTGCATTTCTAGCTGATGAAAGTCCACCATTTTTTTTATTTATAATTTTGATATTACTGTATTTTTCTGCATACTTCTCACATATAGAAAGACTATTATCTGTTGATCCATCATTTACTAACAATATCTCAATATCATTAGAATCATATATTAAACTTTCTATACATTTATCTAGGTACCCTTCTACGTTATAAACAGGTACAATCACACTTAGTAACATTTTATACTCCACTCCTATTTCATTTAGCACAATGCTTTTTAAATTACTTTTCAATGTTTTTATTTTCGAAAAAATCTTTTCTACCATTAAACATTAATTTCATCACACCATTGATACTTTTTTCTCCACTATATGTCCCTTTCATTTTTACAGACATCGCAGGAATTAATAATATAGATCTATATTTTCCCATAGCAGCAAATAATGCCCCTTTATCAAAATAATACTTATCAGTATATCCATTAAACCAAGTTGAATCTTCTTGTGTTACATCAGCTATTTTAGCTGAAACAGAATACATAATAAGTCCTTTATCTAGGCACTCACTTAAAAACAAACTATCTTCTCCTGACCCATATTTAGCACCACCACCAAACATTAGAGAAAACATTATATTATTTTTTAAGATACTAGCTCTTCTTACAGCTAAACCACAAGCACCATGTTTCATAAAGTTTAATTTGTTAACTTTATGATCATTAGTCTCTTTATAACATGGTCTTTCTGGATTTAAACTTTCAACTGTAAAAGCTATTAAATCTGCATCTGGGTGCTTTTCAAATTCTTTTCTTGCGACCTCTTCATAATTATCAACATAAATCATGTCCTCATCCGCAATTAAACATATGTCAGCTTTTGAATTCATTAAAGCTAGATTTCTACTTCTCCCTACCCCTCTATTATCGTTGCTCATAAACTTAATAGTTTTTCCATTTTTATTTAAATATTCTATTTTGTTATAATCAGTTTGATTTATTATTACAGCATCTGAATCTATTTTCATTCGATCTAATATTGAATCGTCACTATTCATAGATGATACTAAAACTTCTATATTCAAAATATCACTCCATAATCTTATCTATAGTTTTTTCTAAAATTATTTTTTTCTTCTTTTCATAACTGCATTTTTAGCATATGAGATAAAATAAAATGAACTCTTAAAAAGCCCTATTTTTTCACATTCTCTATAGGTTCTCCACATAGCTTTTGCTGCTACTATCTTATTGCTTGAAAGAGATTTTTGACATACTCTATATGATGCTAATGTTTCATCTATACCATATGCAATAATATTATTTTCTCTTATTATTTTTAACCAACTAGCTGTATCTTCCCCAACTTTAACATTGAGCATCTTAACATTTTTTACAACATCTGTGTCAATCATAACAGTAAGACATCCTATTATCGTATTCTTAAGTAACTCTTTATAACTAACACTTTTAGGAACATGGACATCAACTTCTTTTGATGTTCCATCTTCATTCATTAATTTATATGCTGTATAGCAAAATCCAGCCTGTTTTTCCTTCATAAAATGAACTTGTTTTTCAAGTTTTGTTTTTTCCCATAAATCATCACTGTCTAAAAACGCTATATATCTACCTGTTGCAAGTTCTATCGCTTTATTTCTAACTACAGCAGCCCCAGAGTTTCCACTTAATTTTTTATAAACAATCCTATCATCTTGCTCCATATATTTCTTGACAATTTCAGCTGTCCTATCTTTAGAACAATCATCAACTATTATCATTTCAAAATTTTTATAAGTCTGGTTCAAAACGGACTTAATAGTATCTTCTATAAAGTTCTCTGCATTATATGCTGGTGTAATAATTGATACTTTATCTACCTTACTATCTATACCCAACTCGGTATCCTCCTCATTCGCTAGCTCATTTAAATTATGTACTCTATTTTTTCTTCACCATTTTAAATCCTTCAAAGAAAGCTAATATACCTAATGAAAAAGCGAGCCCACATCCAGCCCCTACAACTCCTGCTAAAAGATAATTTGGTTTATATAACATTCTAGGAGTTTGTGCTTGTTTCGCAATTTCAATATATCCATTATTAATTTTAAATTTTGAAACTGCAAAATTATTTAATATTTTATTTAATATTTGTGCTGCTTGAGCTTTTTCTGACGTCTTAAACTTAACGCTAATAGTTCTACTTTCAGTATAATAATGAGTTTCCAACCCCATCTTTACCTTCTCCACATCCTTATATGTACTTGGTAAATTTAGTTCTTCTAATGATTTAGAAATTATACTATTACTTAATATTAGTGTTTGATAATTTTCTAATACCTGTTGATATTTAGAAATATTACTAGTTTGATCCCATCTATAAACGTCTGATACTCCGCTTTCACCAACAAAGAGCTTTGCATTTACTTGATATTCTGGTGAAAATAAAACCTTACTTGCACCTAATGCAACAATAGTAAATATTACTACAACACCTACTATCACAATCCAACCTTTTCTAGCTAATGCTAGTATCTCTTTTAAACTCATAATCTATTATTCGTTTTTTCCTCCACAAATAAATTTTAATATACTTATTAATTTTATCATGATTTTAAATCAAAACAGTATAAATATATAGTTTTTATGATTTCATCTGTTTTATATCTATTTCACTAATAAATTTCCTGTTTATTATATATTAAATTATTTCTTTATCACAAAATTTTTT
>JBOFRC010000158.1:0-9070 GCA_051650825.1 Sarcina sp.
AAAAAAATATTAAAAATTCATCCATCTATATCCAAAATAATCAAATTTTTTCTATTTTTTCTGATTTTAAAGTCCTATATATTTAGAAATTTCGAATATATATTAAATTCTTCACACCAAATGCTTTTTTCATAATAAATTGAAAAAAGTAAAGTATACCAGTTTAAAATAATTGTATTTTAAATAATTATTAATTGATAAATTATATATAAATAAAGCTATTATCTAAATTATTTATATTTTTTAAAATAAATTAGTATATATATATCAATTAAATTTCATTTATACAATTAAAATAATAAATTTTAATATAAAGCTTTAAAAAAAATTTTTTTATGTTAGAATAAAGTTAAACAAAAGATATTTTTTAAAAAATTTAAATACAAGCTTGTTAAATAATCAATTAGACAAGAGAGGAGATACTATATTATGTGTGGTATTGTAGGTTACGTAGGAAAAAGCAATAATTCAATTGAAGTTCTTTTAGAAGGTCTTGAAAAACTTGAATACAGAGGATATGATTCCGCTGGTATTGCTTTTTTTGAAAATGGTAATATAAAAGTTATAAAAAAATTAGGAAAAGTTAAAAATCTTAAAAGTAGTATTTCAAATAAGGATTTTTCAAATATAGGAATAGGACACACTAGATGGGCAACTCATGGTGCACCTTCTGATACTAATTCACATCCTCATTTCAACAAAGATATGAGTATAAATGTTGTCCATAATGGAATCATCGAAAATTATATAGAACTTAGAAAAATACTTGAAGAAAAAGGGTATACATTTAAAAGTGAAACTGATACTGAAGTAATTCCTCATCTTATAGATATGAATTATGAAGGGGATATTTTAAAAGCACTTTTAAAAACTATTAAATTATTAAAAGGATCTTATGCCATAGGTGTAATCTCTAAATTCGAGCCAAATAAATTAATTGCTGTAAAAAAAGATAGTCCTTTAATTGTTGGACAAGGGGTTAATGAGAACTTTATTGCTTCTGATATTCCAGCTGTATTAAAATATACAAAAGATGTATATATAATGGATGATAATGAAATTGCAATTTTAACTGAAAATAATATAGATTTTATGAATGTTAATGGAGAAAAAATTTCAAAAGAAATTTTTAATATTACTTGGAATGAAACTTCTGCTGAGAAAAATGGATATACACATTTTATGCTTAAAGAAATTCATGAACAACCAAAAGCAATAAAAGATACTTTAGCTGGAAGAATATCTGAAGATAAAAAAGATGTTATTTTAGATAAAATTTCTCTTACTAAAGAAGATTTAAATAAAATAAATAAAATTTATATAGTAGCATGTGGAACTGCATACCATGCTGGAATGATTGGAAAATATTCAATAGAAAAACTTGCTAGGATTCCAGTTGAAATAGATGTAGCTTCTGAATTTAGATATAAAGATCCTATTCTTGATGAAAATACATTAATGATAGTAGTATCTCAATCCGGTGAAACTGCTGATACATTAGCAGCACTAAGAGAAGCTCAAAAAAATGGTGCAAGAGTTATTGGTATTACTAATGTAGTTGGTAGTGCAGTTGCAAGAGAAGCTAATGACGTACTATTCACTTATGCCGGTCCAGAAGTTGCTGTTGCATCAACAAAAGCATATTCAACTCAAGTAGCAGCTTTCTATCTAATAGCTGTACACTTAGCAAAATTAAACAATAAGATAGATGATGCTACAACAATATCTATTCTATCAGAACTTTCAAATATATCAGAAAAAATAGATATTGTATTATCTAACACAGATAGTCAAATGCAAGAAATTGCTAATATACTTAAAGAAAAAGAGGATATGTTCTATCTTGGTAGAGGACTAGATTACACAGTAGCACTTGAAGGTTCTCTAAAAAATAAAGAAATTTCCTATATACACGCAGAAGCATATGCCTCTGGAGAATTAAAACATGGTACTATAGCATTAATAACAGATGATATTCCTGTATTAGCTGTAGTAACACAAGAAAATCTTATCGAAAAATCTATAAGTAATATTAAAGAAACAGTAACTAGAGGAGCTAATGTTATAACTGTTGCTACAGAAGGATTTACATCTGTTGAATCAGTTTCTAATAATGTTATTTATATCCCTAAAACTCATGATTTATTAACACCACTACTTTCAGTAGTTCCTTTACAATACTTAGCATATTACTGTGCTATCGCTAGAGGTTGTGATGTAGATAAACCTAGAAATCTTGCGAAATCAGTAACTGTTGAATAGGCGCAATAGTTATTTAATTAAGACTTTTAATTATTAAAATTATGTATAAAACTAAAAATAATTTGACGAATAATTTAAAAAATAAAAAAAGCACTTTTAAGTGCTTTTTTTATTTTTTAAATTATCAAATCATTATTTTTTAAATTTTCTGAAATTTCACTTTAATTTAAATTTAAAAGATTAAATCCATATTATAAATTTAAATACTTATAATTCCATCTATAAAATATATTAATTTACTTAGTATTTCAACAATTTAAAGTAAACGTTTTTGCTACACTTTTAAAATTAAGAAGTTGATATTGTACTATCTATAGGTATACAATATATTTAATCTAGAAAGGTATTATTTAGATTAAATGCTAAATAATAAAAAACTATTTAATAATAAATAACTAATGGTAAAGAAGTATTTCTGTTTAAACTAAATAAAAAGAGTAGCTATAAAATAAAATTTTAATTATTAAAATATATTTAAATTAGCCTCCCCCTATAAATTTAGGCCATAAAAGTGTATTATTATAGTTAAATTTTATTTTTAAAATATGGAGTGTGATTTTTATGGAAAGAAGTTTAGTTCTTATTAAACCAGATGCTGTTGAAAGAAATTTAATAGGTGAAATCATAAATATTTATGAAAAAGCTGGCTTAAAAGTTGTAAATCTTAGACTTGAACAAGTATCTAAGCAAAAAGCTCTTAGACACTATATAGAACATGCAGGTAGAAGTTATTTCAATGAGCTAATTACTTATATAACAAGAAGTCCTCTTGTAGCAATCGAACTTGAAGGTGATGATGCTATTGAAAGAATAAGAACACTAAATGGTAGTGCTAGAGACCCCCAAAAAGGAACAATTAGAGATAGATTTGGAGTTTCTCTTACTGAAAACTCTGTTCATTCATCTGATTCAGTCGATACAGCTCGTAGAGAGTTACATTTATGGTTTAACGATTAAGTTAAACGTTTTCATCTAAATATTGTTTAAAATTATATATTTTAATCACACTTTAGTATTCTCTAAAGTGTGATTTGTTTAAATTTTCATTTAATTAACATACTTTTAAATCTATCAATATAGACATAGATTTATAAATTTTTCTATTACTTACTCTCTTAGCATATGAATGTTCTATATATGGTATAATACTTATTCGTCTTGCCCTAATTAAAGATTCAATTTCAATTCCATTTATTTCTTTTGGAATTACTATACTTTTACTTTTATAATATTCATTATAAATTATATGAACAGGCTTTTCTTTATATTTTGCACTATAAGTTATTTTCTCACCAAACTTGAGCAATACAGCTATTTTACATCCTGTTAATATAGCGCCTTCATTTGATATTCCTATATGAGTTTCTACAACATTAAATTCTTCAATATCAGTCCAAATTTTTATTGCATTTACACATTCAATATCTGGATCATCATCTGATAAATGATAAAATCCATAAGTATCAAATTCTATAAAATATGCAGCATTTTTAGGATATACATTACTAATTTCTTTATAGTTCATTCTTCCCTCCCCTAATAAACACTAGCTAATAATAATAAACTTATACTTAAATAAACTTCTCTTGCATTATTAGTTATAACATATAAATCTTCAACAAATGTATTTGATTGTATATATAATTCTTCCTTACAACCTTTTGGTAATACTATTGTTCCGCTATATAAAGAATCATGTACTAAAGTATTTATTA
The DNA here is from genome assembly GCA_051650825.1 of Sarcina sp. Lineage (GTDB taxonomy): Bacteria > Bacillota > Clostridia > Clostridiales > Clostridiaceae > Sarcina. Next base: position 3,978 of record JBOFRC010000158.1, read on the forward strand.
ATTGTTCACCATCATATGATATATATTGAAATTTAATTTGCATATTACCAGCAACAAAAAGTTTTCCGCCTGTTAACACTTGACCTTCTGAAGATTTTCCTGTAGCTGTTTTAATTACTTTACTTTCTGCTATATCACAAAATATTTCTACTTTAGTAATTTGCTTTATATCATATTTATTTCTTGGCAATACAATATTTTCTTCTAAATATAAATTTTTAAATATATTATCATTTTTTTTGATTTTTATAGTTTCAATTCCATTATATTCTATTAAATTTCTTACTATCAGTTTTACTCACCACCCTAAATAGATAAAATTTTGGCAAGTAATAAAATGGTATTACTAGTATAAATTCTATTATCAGATAGTAATTTATATATATTGTTTTGAATTCTTCCATAAGGCTCTATTTTACTTGAACTATCAAAACCTACAGGCAAAACTATCGAATCATAAAATGGAATTTCATAAACAATAGAATAAATTTCATCACCACTTGTTAATGCTGTATATTCGACACTTTGCTTTAATACTCCATAAATCATTAATTTATATCCAGTCAAAATTTTTCCTTCTATAGATTCGCTTTTTGAAGTATCTATGATATAACTTTTATAAATATCAATATCGCCCTTTATGCTATCAATAGCTTTCACTTTAGGTTTAGGGTCAGATATTTTTAGAATATTATCTTTTTCTACTATATTAAAATTAGAAAACGCTAAGTTAAGTTTTTTTTCAGAGGTATTTTTAACATACTTAGTTAAACTACTACTCTTACCATTCTCAAGAACATAAGCATACTTAATATATGTTTTTGTGTTATATTCTAATAAATTTTTTATTTTTAAAATTTTAATTTTATATGCAATCTCTTTAACCTCACCTATATTAATATTTCCAAGAATAATTCCTCTCTCTATATTTACATTATTTACATTTTCACCATCTACAGAAAAACTTCTATTTATAAGTTCAAACCCATCTAACAACTCATCAACAAACAATACATTTATCGCATCTAAAGTACCTAAATTTTGAATTATTATCTTAAACTCGATTTCTTCACCTAAAACAGCAAAATCCTTATCCCAAGTTTTAACTATAGCTAATTTATTTTTTTCTATATATATAGTACATTCATTACTATATATAGTATTTCCTTGTCTATTAATTTCATTTATCCTATACAAATAATTTGCTGTTGCCTTATTTTTTACACATCTTTGTCCGCTTTCTATATCTATAACCTTAAAGTCATATTTAATTTCAACTCCTTCACCTGGACTAATACTATTTATAAGAATACCGGACATAATACTTTCATTTTTATATTCTAAATTATCTACTATAATAGAACCTTTTATAAACTCTAACTCTTTAGATAGTATATCTGTAATTATAGTATCTCTTAACTCTATATCTCCATCATTGATAATTAAAATTTTAGCCTGTACTTTTTCTTTTACTATCGTATGTTCCTCACTTACTGATTTAATAAGCTTTAAACTTGGGTTATATATATTTATAGAACTATCTGTTATATCTTGTAGTTCTATTTCTTTTTTAAAAGTAAAATTTTCACTTACAGCTTTACCTTTTAAGAAGATATATTCTTTAGAATTTAAATTTAATGCTCTATTAGCTTTCATAAATAAAGTAATTCTAATTTGTTCTTTAGGGTATAAAACAGGTAAATTTAGACTTCCTTCTCCATCTAAATTTACAATATCATCACCTATATATATTTCTAGAATTTCAACCTTCCTGACAAAATCCCATTTGATAAAACTTTCGCTTAAAGTTATTTCGCCTTTGTTTAGTATGTTAATATAATATTCAAAAAACTCTCCAACAATTAAATTTTCTTTTGATGTAGTCTTTTTTATAGTAATATCATTTTTTAACGTCTTAAGCTGTATTATTTTACTTTTTATATCTGAGGTAAAAACTTCATCAGCTATAAAATAATCATAGCCTAAGGTAGTATATAAATTTATTTTAGGTTCATCTTTTATAACTTTAGTATAAAAAGTTATAATAACTCTATCATTTACTAAAAGTTTTTTTAATTTCAAATTATCTATTAAAGATAAATCTGAAATTATATCATTTATTTTAAGATTGCCAACATATTCTAAACTACTACCTAAAACTTCTTTAATATTTAAATTTTTAATATCTATTGTTCCAATATTACTTATAGTTATAGTATTTTTAATTTTTTCACCTATAATAACTAGATTCTTATCTACTTTTTTTTCGATATTTATATTACAAATACTATTCTGAATTTTTATTTTTTCAAAATCAATACTTCGTTGTGTAAAATTCATATCGTTATATTCAAGAAAAGGTCTAAATTCAAAATAACTTTTATTACTTTCCTCTACTTTAACACTATACATAATATACAAATCTTTTTTCGCTTCTAATTGTTCTACTTCAATTATATTTATTTCTTTAGCTATTTTAGTTATTTTCCCATTTACTATAACTTCGTCATTCAAAAGATGTGTGCCAACTGAATTAATATTTTTAATTTTCAAATTTTGAAAATCTAAATTACTTATATTTTTAACAAAAACTTCAAATTTAATAATATCTCCTTTTGTAGTGATCACTTTATTAGCTAAAAATTTAATTGATTCTTTATCAATTTCAGTATTTTCTAAATTTAAATTGAAAATCCCCACATTTTTTTTGCTAGTCCTAGAGTATTCTTTATCCTCTTCCTTGCAAATAATAATATCCTTAAAATCTCTTTTTACATTTAAAACTATTTTTTTATATAAAGTCTCTTCAACTGTATTTAATCTAAGTGTAAAACAATCTATTCCTTCAAAATTTTTATTTGGAATATATACCCAAATACCATTAGTTTCATTTAAATTTATACATCCATTTTCAACATTTTTATTCATGAAAACTCCATAAACATTTTCAAAGTTCTCTATACTGCCGGTAACTACATTTCCTGAGATAACATTTATACACTCTTCTGAAATTTTTCCCCTTTTTTCAGAAATTATATTTAAAGTTTTATTTGAAGAACTTACATCAAATTTATCTATAATAAATTCTTCATTTGTTGTTTCCGATATCTTTATAATACTTATAGAGTTAATACTTATTCTACCTATATAAACCTTTTTAACTAATGTATCAATTAAATAAATATATCCTAACTCATCAGAAAACATACAATTAACTTTCTTTAAATCAATCATGCCAAAATGCTCTAATATTATAATTTCTCCTGTACATAAATCTAATTTCTTTATACAGCCATTCTTTTTATCTAATCCATATATATTACCATCTAAAATATTATATATAAATAAGTTTAAATTTGGATTTTCAGAAAATTTATTCACTATTTTTCTTTTTCTATTAATATTTAAACAATAATCAGATTTTTCCATATCTATACAAATACACTTGAAAGTTTTTGCGTAATTATCTAAAATATATAAATTATTATCTAAGCCTATATGAAATACTTCATCTTGTTTAATTTTATTATTATTCTCTAAACACCCTACCTTTAATTTAGTTTTACCTAGCTGGTAAATTTTTAAATTATACTCACTATCTATACTACAAATTTGATTTATATTTTTATTGTATAATATAACATCATTTTGATATGAAAAATCTCCTTCAAAATGTAACGTTCCTAAAATAATATCTACTGAAAAAACATTTCTATTGTCCTCAATAATTATATTTTTATCTTTAAAAATATCTTCTAACTTTTTAGAGCTATGTGTAAAATCATTATACTCAAAAATCTTACTATTAACTATTGCATCTCTAGTAATTTCCTTAATGATATTCCTTTTACTCGTGCTATAAAAATAGCCCTTAGGTTGTGGTAAATTTTCAAAACAATTATTATTTTCATGAACTATTTCATATAAATTATATTCTCCTACTTCAACTAAATCTGAAAATAAATATTCGCCTTTAATATTAGTTTTGCATTTATACATTATCTTTTTAGGAGTTTCTAATACTATCCAGACGTTGCTTATGCTATTTTCTAAAGTGCTATAAATTTCCGAATCAAAAACTCTTCCCTTTATTGTTACACCCATTATCTCCTCCTAGTTATCTATTACTCTTTATTAATATGTATATGTCTAAAATTTTAGATTATTAAAAAAGTGCCCTATTATTAAAGGCACGTTTTAAGAGTATGTGATATTAACAATTGCAATTTCCATCTAGAATATTACAAATATCAGGACAATTGCTTCCATTTATGCCTGTTGAAACTACTTTTTCTCTACCTCTAGCAGCTTTTCCTACTAAAATGGTGAATCTTGATCCATCTGTACATCTACAAATATCAAACTGATAATATCCATAACAATCTGTTATAGTATGAGCTACACCAAACATACCTTGAGTAGTCTCTTTAATTAATTTTAAATAAGCATAAGGAACTGGATTCCCATCACAATCTCTAATTTGTCCCCAAACTCTTACTGATTCTCTAGTTCCGACTGTAATATCAGCTTTAATTTCCGCATCACAATCATCAATCTCAAAATCAACACTATTTCCTACAACATATTGTTTTAAATCGTCATCATAATTATTGTTGTTATTATTCCCACCACATGAACATCCATATGATGAATTACCATAATAATTTTTACTCATTACATTTCCTCCAATAGTTTAAATGAAATATGATATATTCTATTTTATTCTTATTTATTAGAATTTGTTACTTTTTAGCATAAATGGTTTCCTTCACTTAGTTTAATTAAATAATTTTCTTTTTCATAATCTCTATAAACTACAAACTGAAAGTATCCTATACTGTCCGTTATTGCATCACCCTTATTTTCATATTTTAATTGATGATTACAAAATATCTGTTTAAACAAGCTTACTAAAATTCCACTTACTCCCTGTCCACTTTCTAATTTAACATAGCCATAAACCTTAAGATAATGAACTTTATCTAACATACAATCAGCTCTATATGTAGATGTGTCACACTCTAAGTCCCTAAGCTCTAAATAACTATTTTCAATATACTCACACTCTTCAATAGTATAATTGCATCTATAAC
>JBOFRC010000159.1:0-11755 GCA_051650825.1 Sarcina sp.
CAGAAAGTTGGTGTTGAATTTACCAATAAAGGTTTACTGATAACAGCACTTACTCATAGTTCGTTTGCAAATCAATATAAAGATGTAAAATACAATGAAAGATTAGAGTTTCTTGGAGATTCTGTATTACAGTTAACAATTACAGAACATCTTTATAACAATTATAAAAACAAATCAGAGGGTGAGCTTACAAAAATAAGAGCACTTATAGTCTGTGAAAATTCATTATTTGAAATAGCTAAAAATATGAAGCTTGGAAAAATAATAAGAATGAGTAAAGGTGAAGAGTTAACTGGCGGAAGAGATAGAATATCTATACAAGCTGACTGCGTTGAAGCGCTTATTGCATCTATTTATTTAGATAAGGGTATAGAGTTTGCTAAAGAATTCATTCTAAAGCATTTCCATGACATAATAAGTAAAGCCATAAATGAAGAAATAATCTTAGATTTTAAGACAAGACTACAAGAAGTCTTACAAAAAAATGGTGAAGTGGATATCAAGTATGAACTTATAAAACATGAAGGTCCACCACATAGAAGATGTTTCTTTACTCAGGTTAGAATAAATGGAATGGTTATGGGTGTAGGGCAAGGCTTTAGCAAAAAAGAAGCTGAACAAAGTTCTGCAAAAGAAGCATTAGAAAAGGTGGAGAATAAAAATTGGGAAAAAGACATTATATAATTCCTATTTTTGTGCCACATGAGGGGTGTCCTCATGATTGTGCATTTTGTAATCAAGCAAAAATTACAGGTGAAAAAACGGGCGAAATTTCAGGTCCTAAATTTAAACTTGAAAATAGCGTCAATGCTAAATTTGTTAAGGATACAATAGAAGAGTATTTAGAAACCATTAAAAGAGACAAGGATACCATTTTAGAGGTGTCATTCTTTGGAGGTACATTTACTGCTATTGATATAAAAAAACAAAAAAGGTTATTATCTGTTGCTAAAGAGTATAAAAATGATGGAGTTATAGATTATATACGATTATCTACTAGACCTGATTATATAGATGAAGATATATTAAATCATCTTAAAAGTTATAATGTTGATATCATAGAGTTAGGAGTTCAATCTTTAGATGATGAGGTTTTAATACAAGCAGCTAGAGGACATAGTGTAGAAGACGTTATACGAGCTTCAGAGCTTATAAAAGACTTCGGGTTCATATTAGGTCATCAAATCATGCTTGGCTTACCAGGGGACTCAAAAGAGAAGAATATAGCTAGTGTTAAAAAATCAATAAGTATGAAACCAGATTTGTGTAGGATATATCCTACACTAACAATAAAAGATACTCCTATGGAGGTAATGTATAACAGAGGGACATATACACCTTATACTTTAGATGAATGTATAGATATTGCAAAAGAATGTTATAAGTTATATTATAATGCTAAGGTTAATATTATTAGAGTTGGTCTTCAAGCAACTGATAATATTACAGATGGAGCTGATGTAATTGCAGGGCCTTTCCATTCAGCATTTAGAGAACTTGTAGAAAGTAGTATTTTAAATGAAAATATCTATAATCTAGCAAAAGAGTTTGATGCTAAAAAAAGTATAGAAATACAAATAGATTCAAGAGCTATTTCTAAGTTATATGCTGATAAAAAGAAATATTTTTTAGAACTGAAGCAAAAGCTTAATGGTTTAGATATAACTGTAAATGCAAAGGCGATGGATTCTAAAGAAATTATTAATTTAAATATAGATAATAAATTTTATGAAAAAATTAGTATTATTTAAAAAAAGTAAGTTTTAGACTTGTCTAGAACTTACTTTTTTAATAGAAATAGATAATTACTTATGATAATATATGTTTATAGAGTTTTAAGGAGTGAGTAAAAATGAAAGAATCTACTAGAAAAAATATGGCTAGAGGATTAGCAATAGTAGTTGTAGTAGCAATGGTATTAATGCTAGCTACATCATTAATATAAATAAATGGGGAGGAGGAGTCAATCTAGTTTAATATATAGATTGACTAATTTATATGTTTTTAAAATCTCTGGAAATAAGAGGCTTTAAGTCTTTCGCAGATAAGACAGAATTAAAGTTTACAAATGGCATAACAGCAATAGTTGGCCCTAATGGGAGTGGGAAAAGTAATGTCTCAGATGCTGTAAGATGGGTTTTAGGTGAACAAAGTGCTAGAACTTTAAGAGGCTCTAAAATGGAGGATATAATATTTACTGGTACAGAATATAGAAAGGGAATAGGGATAGCTAGTGTATCTCTTACTCTTGATAATAGTGATGAAAGTCTTCCTATTGATTTTAATGAGGTTAAAGTTACAAGGCGAATATATAGGTCTGGTGAAAGTGAGTATCTTATCAATAATACCTCTTGTAGATTAAAAGATGTTGTTAATCTTTTTATGGATACAGGTATAGGGAAGGAAGGTTATTCTCTTATAGGACAAGGTAAAATAGATGCTATTTTAAGTGGAAAATCAGAAGATAGAAGAGCTTTGCTCGAAGAAGCTGCAGGAATTGTAAAATATAAAACTAGAAAAAATGAAGCAGAAAGAAAACTTAAAAATACTGATGAAAATTTGATGAGAATAAATGATATAGTATACACTTATGAGGAAAGAATAGAACCTTTAGAAACAGAAAAAAAGAAGGCAGAAAAATATTTAGAACTTACAAGTGAACTTAAGCAAAAGGATATTAATTTATTAATAAATAATTTGCTTAGAATAAATAATCAAATAGATGAGAAAAAGAAGACATTAGAAGTTTTAGAAGAAGAATGTAATAAAGAGAAAAAAAAGAATTCTATATCTAAAGAAACATTAAAATCTTTAAAGTTAGACCTTGAAAAACTAGAAAAAGAAGACGCTAATAAAAAAGAAATCTATTCAAACAAGAAAGATGAAATTTCTAAGGCTGAATATGATATAAAATTATTAGAGGAAAAAATTAGAAATAGCAATGGGGCTATAAATAAAGCGAAAAAAGATTTATCTTTTGAATATGAAAAGATTGAAAGTTTAAAAAATGAAAAAATTAATTTAGAGAATGACATAACTTTAAAAAAAGAGCATGAAAAATCTTTAAATAGTGATATAGAGACTTTTAATATAAGTTTAAATGAATTAAAAGTTTTGAGTGATAAACGTAAATTAGAAAAAGAAAATTTAAAAAGTAAAGATTTAGAGGCTGTTAAAGAAGAAGCTAATTATTTAAATCAAAAAGATATCTTTAATAGCAAAATGCAAGATTTTACTACACTTATAAAAGAAAAAAATAATAAACTAGAATCTTTAGGTGTTACTCATAAGGTTAATATTGCTACTAAAATGACTTTAGATAAAGAGCTAAGAGAAAAAGACAATATCAAAGAAAGTTTGTTTGAGAACAAGAAAGTCAAATTAGAGAATGTAACTAAAGAGGAGGATATGTTAAAATCCTATAGTTTAGAGTTTAATAAAATTATAAGTAATATTACTAAAAATGAAGCTAGTTTAGATATCTTACAAAAATTAGAGCAAAATCATGAAGGATATAATTCTTGCGTGAAAAAATTATTTATAGATATAAAAGCTAATAGACTTAATGTAAAAGCTAATAGTGCTCAAATTTTAGGAGATATTTTAAGTACTAAAAAAGGATATGAACTAGCTATAGAAATAAGTTTAGGTGCAGCTATATCTAATGTGATTACAAGTGATGAATTTATCGCTAAAAAAATGATAGAATATTTAAAGAAAAATAAACTAGGAAGAGCAACTTTTTTACCAATGGCTATTATAAAGGGTAAAAAGCTTAGCATAATGCAAGAACTTACAAAATTAAATGGATATTTAGGTATAGCATCAGACTTAGTTGAGTTTAAAAGCGAATATGAGAACATAATAAATTATGTTTTAGGAAGGACTATTATATGTAAAGATATTGATAGTGCTTTAAACTTTGCTAAGAAAAGTGGATATAAATATAAAATAGTAACTTTAGATGGTGAGGTTGTAAATTCTGGTGGTGCATTAACTGGTGGTAGTATAAATGGTAGAAGTGCAGGTATAATATCTAGGCGTGTAGAAATAGAGGAATTAAAAGAAAAAATAAAATTAACAAAAGAAAATAAGATTGATATTGAAAGTAAAATAGTGGAATTTGAAAAGGCTATTGCTGAGAAGAAAGCGTTAATTTCTAAATTTGATAAAAAACTTCATGAAAATGAATTAGAAACTCTTAATATAAAAAATGAAATAAAAAGAGTGGAAAGTGAAATCTTTAATATTAAAACTATGTCTAAGAACATTACTTTAGAAGTAGAAGATATAAATTTAAAGCTTGAGAATTTAATAAAAGATATTGAGATTTTAGAAAAAAAATATTCTAATTTCAAAAATAAGGGTGACGGTAACAAGGTTTTAATTAAAAATTTAGAAGATACAATTACTCAGTTTGATGTGAAAATATCAAAATTAGAAGGGGAGTTAACAAACAAAAAAATTGAGTTAGCAAGCATAACAGAGAAAATCGAAAGTAACAATAGAAATATAATTCGTGCTAATTCAGAGTTTGAAAATATAGAAATTAATATTACTAGAGCGAATAAATATATAGAGGATAATATAAATTCAAATAAAATTTCGGAGAGAAAAATCTTAGATAAGAAAAATCTTATAAATTTTGAAAAAGAAAAACTATCTAATATGCAAGAAAAAAGCAAAGAGTTTGAAGGCTTTAGGGCTAAGTTGAAAGAAAAAATTGTTAAAGTTGAAGGTGAAATAGAAAGTAGTATTTTAGCTATAGCTAAAAAAGATGAAGAAATACATCGTCATAAAATAACATATACTAAGCATGAGAGTGAAAAAGAAAATTCTATGGTTAGGCTTGTAGAGGAATATAGTATTGACATTGATGAAGCAATAGATCATTCAGAAGTCATAGAAGATGTGGAAAAACATAAAATGAATATATATGCTTTAAAATCAAAGATTAATGCTTTAGGAACAGTTAATGTTAATGCTATAGAAGAATATAAAGAACTTATAGAAAAGTATAGATTCTTAGTTACAGAAAGAGCAGACCTTGAAAATGCTAAGACTGAGCTTATTGGTATAATAGATGAAATGATTTCAAAAATGAAAGTTATTTTTAGACAGAATTTTAATATACTTAGCAATAATTTTGATATTACATTTAAGGAATTATTTAAAGGTGGAAGCGCTAAATTAATTTTAAATGATGAAGATGAATTATCAAGTGATATAGAAATAAGAGTACAACCTCCAGGTAAAAAAATACAAAATATCAATTTAATGTCTGGTGGAGAAAAAGTTTTATCAGCAATTGCTCTTATGTTTGCTATATTAAGAATGAAGCCTACACCATTTTGTATTTTAGATGAGATAGAAGCTGCTCTTGATGATGTTAATGTAGCGCGATATGCGGAGTTCTTAAAAGGATTTACACATGATATTCAGTTTATTGTTATAACACATAGAAAAGGTACTATGGAAGTTGCAGATGTTATGTATGGTGTTACTATGGAGGAGAAAGGTATTTCAAAAGTAGTATCTGTTGATTTGAATAAGAAATAATGAGCAAAAGAAAAGGAGAGATTTGATGTTTGGAAAATTATTTGACAAGTTAAAAGATGGGCTAAGTAAAACTAGAGATAGTTTAACTGATAAAATTAATGAAACTCTTAAACTTGCAGTAACGATTGATGATGATTTATATGAGGAATTAGAAGAGGCTCTTATAACTTCTGATGTAGGAATGGAGACTACTCTTAAAATTATAGAAAATCTTAAAATTAAAATAAGAAAAGAAAAGATTAATGACCCAGAGCAAATTATACCTGCGATGAAAGCGGTAATTGAAGAAATGCTTTTAGAGGGTTCAGAAAGAGAAGAGGCAAAAAGTAATAAAAAAGTATTATTAGTAATAGGAGTTAATGGTGTTGGTAAGACAACTTCTATAGGAAAGCTTTCAGCTAAATATAAAAATGAAGGTAAAAAAGTATTACTTGCAGCAGCTGATACTTTTAGAGCAGCTGCAATAGATCAATTAGATGTCTGGAGTAAAAGATCTGGCGTTGATATAGTTAAACATACAGAAGGTTCAGACCCAGCAGCGGTAGTGTTTGATGCAGTTGCAGCAGCAAAAGCTAGAAATGTAGATGTTTTAATATGCGATACAGCAGGAAGACTTCATAATAAAAAGAATCTTATGGATGAATTAGCGAAAATAAATAGAATAATAGACAGAGAATTTGGTGATATAGATAAAGAAACTTTACTTGTTCTAGATGCTACAACAGGACAAAATGCTGTAATACAAGCGCAGCAGTTTATGGAAGCTTGCCCTATAGATGGTATAATCTTAACTAAATTAGATGGTACAGCAAAAGGTGGAGTAGTCATTTCTATAAAAACAACTTTGAATATACCTGTTAGATATATTGGTGTTGGTGAAGGGGTAGAAGATTTACAAGAATTTGATCCTAAAGATTTTGCAAATGCGTTATTATAAATGGAATTTTAATTCAGGTGGAGCTTTAGCTCAATTTGAAGAATGAGTCTTAGACTATTTAGGCGCAGGTATTTTCATTTCTTAACTTACAAAAAATAGGAATAGTAGAAATGCTAGCTAATAGAAAAAAATTTTGGTTGATAATTTTTGAAAAATTTTATTTATCAATATTCAAAAAGTTTTAAAAGCTCTTATATATTAAGGATTCAGGCTTATTTTGAAAAAAATATAAGTGTTAAGTAAAAATACTTGACACTCATATATAATTCTGATAATATATCATTTGTGAGTAAGGTGATTAGATGGAAGATAGATTTGAAATATCAATGTTATTAGACTATTATAGTTCCTTACTAACTGAGAAACAGCTTAACATAATGAATCTTTATTATAATGATGATTTGTCGTTAGCTGAGATAGCTGAATTAAATAATACGAGTAGGCAAGCAACTTTTGACTTGATAAAAAGATGTTCAAAACAATTATCAGCTTATGAAGAAAAACTTAAACTATTAGATAAATATAGAAAAAGAATAATCTTAAAAGAAGAGATTCTTAATGCTTTGAAATCTAAAAACTCATTAAATGATGAGCTATTAGAAAAGCTTAATATAGAAATTGATAGGATTATTAATGCATAGGAGGGTATGAACATGGCTTTTGATAATTTAGCGTCAAAATTACAAGATGCTTTTAAAAAGTTAAAGGGCAAAGGAAGACTTACTGAAAAAGATATTAAAGATGCTATGAGAGAAGTAAAGCTTGCTTTATTAGAAGCTGATGTAAACTTTAAAGTTGTTAAAGAGTTTATAAAATCAGTTAGTGAGAAATGTGTTGGTGGAGATGTTTTAGAAAGCTTAACACCAGGACAACAAGTTATAAAAATTGTTAATGAAGAATTAACTGCTCTTATGGGTCAATCAGAAAGTAAACTTAATTATTCACCAAGTGGATTAACAGTTTTAATGATGGTTGGACTTCAAGGTGCGGGTAAAACAACAATGACAGGAAAACTTGCATTACATTTAAGAAAACAAAATAAGAAACCTTTACTTGTAGCTTGTGATATTTATAGACCAGCAGCGATTAAGCAATTAGAAGTTGTTGGAAAACAAATAGATATACCTGTATTTTCAATGGGAGACAAAGTTAAAGCTGTTGAAATAGCTAAGGCTGGTATAGCACATGCAAGAGATAATGGAAATAATGTAGTAATCATAGATACAGCAGGTAGACTTCATATAGATGAAGAATTAATGCAAGAGCTAAAAGATGTTAAAGAAGTTGCAAATCCAACAGAAATACTTCTTGTAGTTGACTCTATGACAGGACAAGATGCTGTAAATGTTGCACAAACATTTAATGATGCATTAGATATCACGGGAGTTATTTTAACAAAACTTGATGGTGATACTAGAGGTGGAGCTGCATTATCAATCAGAAAGGTAACTGAAAAGCCTATTAAGTTCGCTGGTATGGGAGAAAAGATGAATGATCTAGAAGTATTCCACCCAGATAGAATGGCATCAAGAATTCTTGGAATGGGAGATGTATTATCTCTTATAGAAAAAGCACAAGAATCTATAGATCAAAAAGAGGCAGAAGACCTTGCTAAAAAGATGACAAATCAAGATTTTAATTTTGATGATTATTTAAAAGCAATGGAACAAATGAAAAAGCTTGGACCAATCAATAAACTTTTAGAGATGATTCCAGGAGTTAATGCGAAAGAACTAGGTGACTTAGATCTTTCAAATAGCGAAAAAGAAATGGATAAAGTTAAGGCAATTATTTATTCTATGTCTGATAAAGAAAGAAAGAATCCTAATTTATTAAATGGATCAAATTCAAGAAAGCTTAGAATAGCTAAAGGGTCAGGAACTACCATGCAAGATGTTAATAAACTCATAAAAGGTCACGGGATGATGAAGAAGCAAATGAAGCAATTTAAATCTCTTACAAAAGGTCCTGGTAAGAAGGGATTACTTGGTAAGATGCCATTTATGAAGTAAATATATATATTATTTTTTAAAGGAGGTGAAAATGACATGGCAGTTAAGATAAGATTAAGAAGAATGGGTGCACACAAAGCTCCTTTCTACAGAATAGTTGTAGCTGATTCAAGAGCTCCAAGAGATGGTAAATTCATCGAAGAGATCGGATACTACAATCCAGTAGCTAAAGAAACAGAAGTTAAAATAAACGCTGAGAAAGCTACAAAATGGTTAGCAAATGGTGCACAACCAACAGATGTTGTTAAAAGACTTTTTGCTAAAGCTGGAATCAACAAATAATTTCCTAGGAGGTGAGTTGCTAAGTTCTTAGCATACTATGAAAGTGATAGAGTTAGTTGAACTAATAGCAAAATCATTAGTTGACTCTCCTGATGATGTGTACATAACTGAAGAAGTGAGAGAGGATAAGATTATACTAAAGCTGAAAGTGTCAGATGTTGATACTGGAAAAATCATAGGAAAGCAAGGTAAAGTTGCTAAAGCAATTAGAACTGTTATAAAAGCAGCTACTGTTAAGGAAAACAAAAGAGTTGAACTAGATATTATATAAAAAAGAGTTAGGGTGACCTAACTCTTTTTATACATATAGATATTTAAGAGGTGATTTTTGATGATAGAGTTTTTAAGAATAGGACAAATAATAAATACCCATGGAGTAATGGGAGATGTAAAGGTAATGCCTTTAACTGATGATATAAGTAGATTTAAAGGCTTAAAAGAAGTTTATTTAAATAAACAACTTGTAAAAGTAGAAAATGTGAAATTTTTGAAAGATAAGGTGGTTTTAAAACTTGAAGGTATTAATTCTATGAATGAAGCTGAAAAATATAAGTTTAAAAGACCTTATTTAGAAGTTTTAAGAAAAGATGCTGTAGATCTTCCTGAAGATACTTTCTTTATTGCAGATTTAATAGACTGTGTAGTTAAAGATACAGAAGATTTTGAATATGGGAAAATATCAGATGTTATAAAAACAGGAAGTAATGATGTTTATTGGGTTAAGGGAAATAAGGAAATATTAGTTCCTGTAACTAAAGAGTTTGTATATGACATAAATATAGATGAAAAATTAGTAATTATAAGACCTTCAAAGGAATGGTTAGATGAAAATTAATATTTTAACATTATTTCCAGAGATGTTTGATCTTTTTTCACATAGTATTATGGGCAGAGCAAGAGAAAATAATCTTTTACAGATAGAACCTGTAGATATTAGAACTTACACACTTAATAAACATAAAAAAGTAGATGATGCTCCATACGGTGGTGGTGCAGGAATGGTTATGGCTCCACAACCAGTTGCAGATGCTATTAAAGCAGTTAAAGAAAAAAATAACGGGAAGGTTATATTTTTAGGACCAAGAGGGAAAACCTTTAATCAAAGTATTGCAAGTGAGCTCGCAAAGGAAGAAAATCTTATATTTGTATGTGGGCATTATGAAGGGATAGATGAGAGAGTATACAAATATTTTGATATGGAAATATCTTTAGGTGATTTTGTTCTTACCGGTGGAGAAATGGCAGCTATTCCAGTGATAGATAGTATATGTAGATTAATACCTGGTGTGCTAGGGAAAGAAGAAAGTTTTCAAGAAGAATCTTTTTATGATGGAACTTTAGAATATCCACAGTATACCCGCCCGGTTGAATATGAGGGGGATAAGGTGCCTAGTATTTTAACATCTGGGCATCATGAGAATATAAGAAAATGGAGACGAAAAAAATCTCTATTAATTACAAGAGAAAGAAGACCAGATTTATATGAAAAATTAGTGCTTACAAAGGAAGATAAAAAAATTCTCGAAGATGATAGAATATAGTTGCTTACTATGTAAACATATGATAGAATAGACTTTGTGCTAGTACGGGCGTTCCTCTGGCAACAAGTATTTTGTTTAAGAACGTCACATTATAGTTAATCAAGGAGGGAATGCACAATGAACGAATTATTAAGATCAATCGAACAAGAACAAATCAGAACAGACTTACCTGAGTTCCACATAGGGGATACAGTTAAAGTATATGTTAAGATTAAAGAGGGAGAAAAAGAAAGAATCCAAATGTTCGAAGGAACAGTTATAAAAAGACAAAACGGTGGATTAAGAGAAACTTTCACAGTAAGAAGATTAGCTTCAGGTGTTGGTGTTGAAAGAACTTTCCCTGTTAATGCTCCAATAATCGATAGATTAGAAGTAGTAAGAAGAGGTAGAGTAAGAAGAGCTAGACTATTCTACTTAAGAGATAGAGTAGGTAAAGCTGCTAAAGTAAGAGAATTAAAAGTAAGATAATTAAATCTGATTATCATAGAGAACAGGGGCTAGTAATAGTCCCGTTTTTTATTATATAGATATTTTGAGGACACACTAGAAAGGAGATGTTAATATGACAATACAATGGTTTCCAGGGCATATGGCAAGGACTAGAAGAAAGATAGAAGAGAGTTTAGCACTTGTTGATGCTGTTATAGAAATAAGAGATGCTAGAATACCTAGAGCGTCAAAAAATCCAGAAATAGATAGAATTTGTGGAGATAAGCCAAGGCTGATTCTTTTAAATAAAAGTGATTTAGCGAATCCTAGCATCACAAAAGAATGGAAAAAAGCTTTAAATAATGAAACGACAACAGTAC
Organism: Sarcina sp.; assembly: GCA_051650825.1. Taxonomy (GTDB): domain Bacteria; phylum Bacillota; class Clostridia; order Clostridiales; family Clostridiaceae; genus Sarcina. The sequence continues at coordinate 11,141 of JBOFRC010000159.1, forward strand.
TTGAGGTAAATGCTATTAATGGAAAAGGGCTTCATACTATAAAGCCAGCTTTAGATGATTTATTAAAAGAAAAACATGATAAGCTTAGAGCTAAAGGTGTTGTTAATTTTACAACAAGAGCAATGGTTGTTGGTATACCTAACGTTGGTAAATCTACTTTTATAAATAAAATGGCAAAAAATAATATTGCTAAAACAGGGGATAGACCAGGACTTACAAAAAATAATCAATGGATTAAGACAGTTTATGATATAGATTTATTAGATACGCCAGGTGTTTTATGGCCTAAATTTGAAGATAAGGCAATAGGATATAATTTAGCGTTTACAGGGGCAATTAAAGACGAGATAATGGATACAGAAGAACTTACATATAAGCTTATAGAGAAGCTTACATTAATAGCTAGGGATAAGTTAGAAGATAGATATAAGCTAGAAGAAGTTTCTGATAATCCTATAGAAAATTTAGATGCTATAGCTAAAAAAAGAGGTTGTATTATGTCTGGAAACAGAGTTAACTATAATAGAATTTCAGCTATAGTACTAGATGAATTTAGAGGTGGTGTTATAGGAAATATAACACTTGAAGGTCCATATGATAAGATAGAAAAAGAAG
>JBOFRC010000160.1:0-1602 GCA_051650825.1 Sarcina sp.
TGATAATTTGAATCTATAATTCCTATACTTTTAGCAAAATCATTCATAATTTTAGAAAAACCATCTACAGATCCACCTATATGTTCAGCAATAGCTATTGCTGCGTCATTTCCAGATTTGAGCATCAATCCATAGACAAGTTCCCTTAAAGAAATTTTTTCATCTACTTTTAACCCAACTTTTGCGCCTCGCACAGCGGTAGCTTGTTTTGAGACTGTAACTATTTCATTTAAATCACAATAATTTATAGCAATTAAAGAAGTTATGATTTTTGTAGTACTTGCCATTGGGACATTTTCAAATGCCCGCTTTTCATATAAAATTTTTTTACTTTTTGCATCTAAGGCTATTGCATAATGAGCCTCTGGTGTAATATCTTTTGCAAATACTGCAAAACTATTTATATTTATGACTAGTAAGGACATTAATATAAGCACTGAAATTTTTTGTATACAAGTTTTAAAACTCATTAAAGTACCTCCTTAATTAATAACTACTTCATGAATTATAATTCCCAAATTTTATAATTATATTTTATTAATTTATAATAATATAACGTAAAATTGAACATATTAAATCTTATGGAGGTGTAAAAATGATTTTTCTTATTACCTTAATTGTTATTGTTATTATATTATTAGTTAAGTTCAAAATAAAAATAACAGCTAAAATAAATAATAATAATATTGAAATATATATATATAAATTCAAAATATTCCCTAAAAAAAACAAAAAATTTGATAAAAAAAATAATATAAAAAAAAGTATGACTACTTCTTTAAATTATTCTAGAAATAAACAAAAGAAAAAAAAGAATTTAAATCTTTTGAAAAAATTTTCTATTAAAATAAATAGTTTTATTAATTCCCTTATGAAAAATAAATTTAAGCCTACTTTATTTATTAATATAAATGGATTTTATTCAATTGAAGATGCAGCAATTAATGCTGAAGCTTTTGGACTTATAAATATACTCTTATACTCTTTAGTAGATTTTCTAAATTTATTTATTAAAACAATCCCAGCTTTTAAAATAACGCCTCTATTCGAAAACAAAAATAATCTTGATACAAATATATCTTGCATAATAAAGATTAATTTAGCACAAATTATATTTATACTAATGTTACTAATAAAAAACTTAACTTACAAAGGAGAAAATACTAATGGAAAATAAACATCCGATTGAAAATCTAATGAAAAGTACAATGGAAAATTTGAAAAATATGATAGATGTAAATACTATAGTAGGGGAAGGTATTAGAAGTCCTGATGGAAGTTTTATTCTTCCTATATCTAAAGTATCTTTTGGCTTTGCTTCTGGAGGCTCCGAGTTTCCTAAAACAAAAGATAGCTTAACACCTGATGGTAGATATCCATTTAGTGGGGGATCTGGTTCAGGAGTATCTGTAAAACCAGTAGCCTTTTTAGTTATTCACGGAGAAGATATTAGACTGTTACCAGTTGATGCAAATAATCCTTGTGATCGATTAATTGACTCACTGCCTCAAATTATAGATAGAATAAAATCTTGTATATGTAAATGTAAAAATAAATCAGAAAGTTGTGAAGATCCTAATATTGACTATGAATAATAAATAA
>JBOFRC010000161.1:0-1072 GCA_051650825.1 Sarcina sp.
TTACAAAGTCAAAGCTGTGTGTGGGGATTAACTTTACCAATCCTCAGATAATCAACATTTATTCTAAGAATCCTAAAAACATGTTCCCCAGAAAATATATTATGTAGCTGCTGATAGGAACAATCTGTGTAGAGTGATATAGTGGAAGAACTGTTCAGTCTACAAATCTGATCACATGACAGCATAACTTAAAAAAACAGATGACGAATGATTTTATTTTGAGATTTCACCTCAAGTGAAAATGAGAAACCGACTAAGGTAGTTTATTTATATTTTTTTCACAGAGAAACAGTTTAGTCTCACATGGCTGAGAGCAGCAAGACCTGGCATAATAGATGAGACATGATCTCACCTGGTGGGAGACTCTGCAGCATTAATATTAATAATGATGGGTTTTAGGGGCTGAGGGTTGTGTGGGAGGCTACATAGGCCAGAGAAAAGCATGCAGTGCATCCATATTCCATTAGGACATTTTAGTCCTGAGTTACTGTGGATTTAAAAAAGATCCACTGTCTGAAATGCAGATCGGTGCTTAAAATTCTCAAAAAGTCACAACACTAATCCTCACAGGAGAGTAAAAGTGACTGCAAGGGAGCTATTTGATTGAAAAATTTACAATTCATACTTAATTCTAGCTGAGCTATAATTCATGAATTTTCTGACGTGGTAATGGCATTAGACTGTTAACAAAGTCCACTCATTAATGACAAAAACATGCACTAGCTACTGTTCAGGGAACTTGCTTTAAAGGCCCAACCAGTAATCATTTGAGTATATAAATGAGAGGTATACTCATGTACATTTTTGAAATTTTGGAGTTAAACAAGTTAAAATGTCCACTATTTCAACTACAACTCAAAGATAACTGAACGTTCTGAATAAAGAATTGGATTTCACTCTGTTTCCTTTATTCAAATTATATACAGAATTTTGCTGGAAAACTCATATTAGTGTAAAAACTGTCGACTCTGATAGAAAAGTCTGAGCTTGAACAAAGAGACACAGTAACATGAGCTTCAAACAACAAAGAAATGAAGTAATGGGATTTAGAAACCAAACCAAAAGGACAATG
>JBOFRC010000162.1:0-1434 GCA_051650825.1 Sarcina sp.
ACGCCTCCAATATTCCAAAGGCAAAAGTAATCCGTAGAGCAAAGAGTTAGAGGACTCAACAAAACAAAACACCACAATGGGTTTTCAAATCGACTGACCTCATGCTAGAGAGAAAGATAGGCAACGAAAAACTTCCTTCATCCCTGGGTGGGCTCAACCATCATCCTTTCAGTTAACAGCCTAAAGCGCTAAACCAATTGCGCCATAGAGACCGCCGGTGAGATTTCAAGTATCTCACTTTCTGTCTGTCGAGTGAGAGACAGCCAACACCTGCAATATTCCAAAGGCAAAAGTGAGCCGTAGAACAAAGAGTTGGAATGGGAGGCCCAGCCTCGCTCTGGAACTGAACATACGAAAGTGGCAGCATGTGTAGGTGAAAGCCAAATCAATTGTAAGTTACTGGTGCCCTCCTAATATGATAAAAATCCACATTAGATTACAGGCAGATTATATTACAAATGCTCGATGCTTTCATAAAAGGAATTTTGAGCTGGAACTCTCGGGAACACAGGCGTCCATCACTTGGAACAAAACTTGAACATTCCATCCACACACCACAGCAAACTGGAGCTGAAAATAAGCTTTCGCAAAGGCCCGCTTCCTCACCTTTCGTAGAGGAAAATCAGGTGCGGGCAAAGTCAGGGTTAAGCCTAGGCTTCAAGTTCACCTCGATTTCTTTAGCCATATCTGTTGCTGAAGATACAATTTTACAACCGGAACTGAGCATACAAAAACGCCATCATGGGATTTCAAACTCAGATCAAATCGGTTGACTTTGTGCCAGAAAGATTGATAGGTTACAAGTTACTGGTGTCCTCCTAATATGATGAAAATCCACATCATATCAAAGTTGCGAGTTATTGCAAATGCTCAGTGATGTTTTAAAAGGAGTTTTGAGCAGGGCCTCTCTGGAACACAGGCCTCGACTGGGAACCATACACACCCAAGTAGAGCAGGCCAATGGTATGCACAATCCGAATCATGAGTTAAAGTTTGGTTACGGTCTGTCGAATGACAGAGCGGTTACCGACAGCCAACGCCTCCAAAGGCAAAAGTGATCCGTAGAGCAAAGAGTTGGAGGACTCAACATAATACCACCATGGGTTTTCAAATTGACTGACCTCATGCCAGAGAGAAAGATAGGCAACGAAAAGCTTCTTTCGTCCCTGGGTGGGGTCGAACCACCATCCTTTCGGTTAACAGCCGAACGCGCTAAACCGATTGCGCCACAGAGACCGTCGATGAGTGTGCCAGTATCGCGCTTTCTGTCTGTCGATTGAGAGGGCGGTTACCTCCAAATTTTTGAAGGAAAAAGGGAGCCATGCAGCAAAGAGTTGGAGGACCCAACCTCCACCCGGAATTGAACATGTGAAAACGCCAGCACGTCTAGGCGTATGCCAAATCGATTGCCCTTATGCGTGAGAGCTTGATAAG
>JBOFRC010000163.1:0-1227 GCA_051650825.1 Sarcina sp.
TAGGTCAAGAGTGTGATGACCCCTGCCCTTCCCTGCCAATCTGTCTTTTGTCTACCTGTTTTTCAGATACCTGGTGGGTGGGGCAGGGGATCATCAGTGCCAACTGGAAACACCTGGGCCCAGTGTTCCCAGTCTATAAAGCCCTGGCTGTTACTAACAGTCTCCCTCTCCTCTTCCATTTGGTTATGTTGCAGCTTTAGTGTCTCTTCAGTTCTTCCCTTTACTTTGTGTACAGGCACAACACACACTATCTCCACTCATTCACACCCTACACTACTGATTCCACTGACCTCCACTCTAAATGTGTTTTTTGTGCTTTTGTTATGTATTTAATTAATCTCAGTTTGTTTAATAAATCACTTTGTTTAACTTTTGAAAACCACTTTGTCATGGCCTTACGAGCCGGGCTGTGACGAGAGTGTGACCCTTATCGTGTGTGTGCTCTGTCACAGGCTGAGCTGAGATAATTTGATAGCACTATTGTCCGGGGGATTGTCAACATGGATGTTGAAATCATGAAGTCAGTGCAGATAATCAACAGTAGTTCAGTTAAGTCATCAAAGAAATTTGCAGAATATTTTGGTGGCCTGTAGATATTTAAGAACAAAGCTCGGCAGGAGGAATATAGCTGCAGAGCCAGATGTTGAAAGAAGGAAATTTTTTGTGCCATTTTCTTGCATTGGAAAGCGTTATTAAACAAATTGGCAATTCCACCTCCTTTCTTATGCATTCTATTTTCACCCATAAAACTGGAGTTGGGAGGGGCTGATTGGATAAGAACTCGGTTGTTTTCATCTAACCAAGTTCCAGTTAAAAACATAAAGTTAAAGCAGTGCTTGATCATCAAATTATTAATTAAAAGTGATTTTCCTGCCACGGACCTGCCATTTACAAACGTTAGGTTCAGTATGTTCTCTGGGGCTGACTGTGGTCTTATGGGGACAGTTATCAGCTTTGAACAGTTTCTTGTATGTGCTGAGCAGGCTGAGTACATTTTGTTTGTACCTGTGACAACAGGAATGGGGAGCTGTAATGGTACTGGCGTAATCGTGACAGCGATGAGCATGCTTGGGTTACTAGAAGTCTGGCTCCTAATGAACAGCGGACGAGAAGCATGGAGAACTTATCAGACTGATGATAAAACCCTGGGGACGTCAATCGTAGTGGGACTGGTCAGAATGAGTGGACATCAGGGAAATGTTTTGGCTGCCTGCAACATGTGGTGTG
>JBOFRC010000164.1:0-5318 GCA_051650825.1 Sarcina sp.
TTAGAGTTAGTTAAAACTTCACCTGAATATTAGGCGGGAATTTATAATGTAAAATTCAAGTTTTATCATATTTGAATTCTAAGAAAATTTTAAATTTCAAAATTATATTTATAAATAAAAAGTTCATTGTTAAAAAATATAAATTTTAAATATGTGTGTTATATATTGCTGAAAAAATTCATATTATCCTCAAAATTTAATTTCGCAAAGCGGTTCGTATTTTATCTAAAATACGAACCGCTTTGCGAAAAGTATTGAATTTACTAATCTAAGCTATATTAATTTAAAATTTTATTTTTAATAAAATTTCAATAACACGAATAGCTTTTTGTAAAAAGCGAATAACTTTGATATAATAAGAATATACAAAATTTATTTATAATAGCGAAGGTGAATATGGATCAAAAAGATATTTTTAAAGTTTTAACAATAGAATTTTTAAATACAGAGGAAAAATTCAAAATACTAACAGATAGAAATGTGAAAATAGATAAAAACTTAATAAATTTAATATTAGATTTTGAGATGGATTTAGATTTTCAAATAGAGCTAATAAAGGAAATTAAAGCGTATGATAATTTTGAAATTCAAAAAGATGTGAAAATCGATAATGTAAAAAAACAAAATATTTATAATAAAAAAAATCAAAAAACAATAGAAAAAACAAAAAATAATAAAAGTAGAGATGCTATAGATAAAGAACTAAACGAAAGCAAAGCAACAAGACCTTTAACAGAAGAGGAATTTAATAAGATAATATCTCTTTTACAGTTCGGAGTAAAATATACAGATAAAAAAGGTTCTAAAAGAAGAATAGAACCAAATAAACAAGTTGCTTTAATTTTAAGTGTACAAGCTACGATAGGGTTTAGAATTAACGATATTTTAAGAATGAAACTTAGAGATATTAGAGGAAGTAAAATATCTTTCATAGAGCAAAAAACAAAAAAATTACAATACAGAAAAGTTAATATTGAATTTATAGAAGCCTTACAAGATTATGCTGATGATTTAAATCTTAGTTTAGATGATTATCTTTTTAATATGACTGCTAGAAACATACAAAAAATTTTAAAAAAAGTAACTGATTATTTAGGGTATAATTATGTAGGTACCCATAGCTTTAGAAAATTTTATGCTGTTAACGCTTATAAAGCAAGTAATAACAATTTAGAACTTGTTAGAAGTCTTTTAAATCATTCTAGCGTAGCTATAACTCAAAGATATATAAACGTAGATCAAGAAAAAATAGATGAATATAGTTCTAGTGTAAATTTAGTAAGAAAAAGTTTAGTTGATTAAGAATAAGCCTGATCTTAAAATTAGAAATAAAAAACAACTTAATTATTATAGCTAATAGAATAAAAAAGATGATTTTGGTATAATACCAAAATCATCTTTTTTATTATTTAAATATTTTTTCTTTATCTCTTTAGTCTAAAATACATTTTATTTAATAATTATTGTTTTTCTTTAACTTTCAAATTATGTCTACTTGATAGAAATAAAGATATAACAAAAGCTATAACACAAAATGTGGCTGATGCGATAAACATATGGGCATAGCCTTTATTTAATGTACTTTGGAAAGTATTTGTTATTACATCTTTTGAATTTGTTAAACTATGCAAGTAAGATGTTTTAAATTCTACAAACATAGGATTATTCCCCATATGAGCTGATAAAGCATTAAATTGCTTACTGACCATATTATATATCAAGCTAAATATATTATTAGCTGATGCATTTTGGAATGAACTTGCTGTAGCACCTCCACTAAACATATTAGATGCATGATTTGCAAATTGAGCTGGCAATTTGGGCATTACAGACATAAGTTTAGTTGGAACATTTTGCGCTGCATTAGAAATAAAGTTAACAAGTAAATTTGGTCCAACTGCAACACCTATAGAACGAACTAAGGCTACTGTAGATTGTCCCATAGTTGCTTCTGATTCAGGAACTAATGCTAACATAAGGTAATTTAGTGGTGTTGCAAAAGTAAACCCAAATCCAAATCCTAAAATACCTATTCCTACAAGTAAGTTTACAAGATTAGGATAATTAGCTGTTACAAAAGCAAAGTAAGCAGATCCTGCTATAGATATTATAAAGCCACCTATTAAAACTATTTTAGGACCAATTTTATCTATTAATTTACCTGAAATAACAGAAGAAATACCCATAAATACAGCAAAGATAGTTGAGAAGTATCCACCTGTACCTGAAGGTAATTTTAAAACATTATCACTGAATTGTGGTAAGAATACTAATGACATTAATCCTGCACCTACAATTAAACTAACGATTAAAGTTATCAATATATTTTTATTTGTAAAATATGAAAGATCAAGAACAGGATCATGAGCTTTTCTTTCAATTAATACAAAGACAGGTATACTAATAATAAATATAATCAGATAAGGTAATACATCTTTTGACATAATTGATGTATATAAATTATCAAAGTTTAAGTTTGTTAATGCATACATAAGTGAAAGTATTACAACTCCAAGAGATAATGCACCTGCAATATCCAATTTTCCGCTATTAGCAGATTTACTTTCATTAAGTTTTATTCCAAGAATTAATACTATAATACTTATAGGGATATTAATATAGAATAAAATTCCCCAGTTTTGATTTCCAAATAAACCTAAAATAGCAGAACCAAGAGTTGGTCCTATAACTGTACATATACCGAAAATAGCTCCAATAAATCCAAGTGCTGAACCTCTTTTTTCTGGTGGGAAAGATGTTCCTATATAAGTAGTTGCGATTGGCATAATACCTCCACCACCAACTGCTTCTATAGCACGTGAAATTAATAGCATACTATAACTCTCAAATATATTAGAAAGACCACATAATAATGATCCTACAGCAAATAAGATTATAGAAATCATATATATTTTTTTTCGCCCAAACTTATCAGATAGTTTCCCCATAATAGGCATTGCTACTGCGTATGCTAATGTGTAAATAGTAATCATCCATATACTAGATGTTTGACTAACTTTTAATCCATCAGCAATAATATTTCTAGCTGGAGCTACTATTCCAGAGTCTAGAGCTCCCATAGCTATACCTAAAAGGAAAACAACCATAGCAAGTTTAGTTGATGCTTTTTTCATTTGTTTCCTCCTTGTATATAGAAATAATTTCTATATATATCATTTGTTTATATAATAGCTTGTACAAACTGTTCATAATTTATTAAAACTGTCACAGTTGTATCTTTTTGCATCTTAAATTATAATGAAATAAAAATACTTAGTCAACTAATAATAATAAACTTACACAAAAAGAGGAAAGTGTGTCATGGAAAATTATGGTGTGAAAAATAGGAATAAAAAATCAATAGAAAGAATTTGTATTGCTATGTTTGAAATTTTAAAAGAAAAAAATTTTGATAATATATCAATTACAGAAATATGCGCTAAAGCACAAATTGCTAGAAAGACTTTTTATAGAAATTTTAATAATAAAGAAGAGGTTATTCAAGCAACTATAGATTTAAAATTATCTGAATTTAATAATGATGGTATTTTAGAACAAGTAAAACATCCTAGTAATCTAACAGAAAAATATTTTGAATTTTGGTATGAAAGAAGAGATTTTCTTAAAATATTATACGAAAAAAATTTATTCACAATTTTAAATTATAAATATGATGTATATATGCGTCAATTAAGAAAAAAATTCAATGCTAATGAAGAAGATTCTATAGAGCTAGAATACTTTCTAAAATTTATATCAGGAGGTTTTTGGAATGTTCTTCAAACTTGGATTAGAAGAGATTTTAAAGAAAGCCCACAAGAAATGACTGAACTTACAACAATGTATATGGAGCGCTTAAAGCTAGCTTTAGAATCAAATACTTATTTATATGACTTTGATAAATAAAGATAATATTAACCAAAAAAATATAGTTTTGTAATTGTTAAGCAATAAAAAATAAAAGATTAGATATAATATAGCTAGTATAATAATAGTATCACAAAAGAACAATATGTTCTTTGTTTACCAATGAAAAGATATCGTTGAATTATAATTAAACAAAAGATAAAGCAAAAACACTTCCAAAGATTAGCCCCTTTGGAAGTGTTTTTTAATAATCAAAATTTTTGTTTTTAGATTTCAAATAATTTTTCAGCTTTTTCTTAGAGTCTTTTGTTTTTGAAAGACTATCATTTTTTCTAGAAGCTTCTTTAACTTTATCTTGATAATCTTGCTCTAGCCTCTCTCCATCTCTTCTTATGCTATACATATTTTTTCTCCATATATACAATAAATTTATTTACTATTTAAATTTTAATACTTTTTATTTAATATTTCAAATAAAAAACAACCTCTTCAGTTTTGAGAGAGGTTGTTTTTAATATATTAAGCTTCTTTTTTACCAAGCATAAATGCGATTACAAATCCTATAATTCCGCTAACTATTGATATTATCATATTAGCACCAAATCCACCAGGATATATTGCAACTATAGAGCCTACTATAAGACCAAGTATCGTAAAATAAGCTGTTTGTGGGTATCTTTTAAATAAAGCTTCTATTAATCTAGTCATTGTCAAAATGCCAAGAATAACGCCGATTGCTACAGGTATTAATAACATTATATTCATTTCAGACACAGCCGTTACAACTGTTGAATAAATCCCCATAAGAAGTAAAATAAATGATCCACTTACACCAGGGAGAATCATAGCAGCAGCTGCTACAAATCCTGCTAAGCCTAATTTGATACCAGCAGATAACGAAAATTCTCTTATAACAGTTTGAGTTGATTCAGAGTCCCCCATTATTGACATCATAAAAACTATTATGAATGCTATTATAAAGAAAATATAATTTTTCTTTTCCACCTTTTTTTCAGTAGCTTTTTTATATATAATAGGTAGTGATCCTATTATAAGTCCAATAAAGAAGAAATGAGTAGCTTCCATAAATCCATTATTTTTATCTAATAAATAAGTTAAAAGTTTACTAAATAATACGATTCCAAGAATAGCTCCTATTCCTATAGAACCTAAAAATACTATATTTTTCTTTATATCTTTAAAAAATCCATTTATCGTTCCAATTAATTTATCGTAGATTCCAAGAACAACAGCCATTGTTCCACCACTTACTCCAGGTATAATATTAGATATACCTATAACCATACCTTTTAAAATGTTAATTAAAAATTCCACTAATAAAACTCCTCCCTAAAATGTCTGTTTAAGGAAATTATAACATATAATCATTTTCATTTGCATAAACCAAATGTTAAGCTTAGGTTAAAATATTAAAATTTAAGTATAATATA
>JBOFRC010000165.1:0-10992 GCA_051650825.1 Sarcina sp.
ATACCTATTATATAGATATCTATATACTTTATAACATAACTAGTATGCTTAATTGTAAAAAATACTGTTGCTAAAGTTAAAAATGTTATTATATATATATCATTCTTTTTTGCTAAAATCCCTCTAAATTTGTTAGGAATACTATTTAATACAAAACTAGTAGAAAAAACAACTATACTTGCATTTATACTTGCAAAAAATAATAATTTTTCCTTATTCATGTAAGTAGCTAAATAATTATTTAGCCATTTTGAAAGAAAGAATAAACAGCTAGCAAAAATTATACAAGCAAAAAATGTATGAGTTCCCCCTCTATGCCCTAACCTTTTAGAAAGACATTTCGAAATTATTTTAAATTTCCTTCCAATCATACTTCCTGTTGAATCTATATCTGGTATCAAACTTCCTATTGCTCCACCTGACATAGTAATTACCATAAATATTAGGGGATCATCATATATTATATTAAATTTTTCTTGTATTATCACTGACAATAAAGCACCAAATGCAATTCCACCTAATCTATGCGTAGTAGCTAACATTAAATACACCTCAATATATATCTTTATAATATATATCGTATTATAACATAAACCTATATCTAAATTTACTTGAAATTTTACTTTTATTTAACATATCAAAATTACAAAAAAATATATGCCATAATAAATACGACATATATTCTATAAATTTATATTATGCTTCTCTTTTTATAAATTGAACATTAAACTCTGGGTATGTAGAATCTTTAGAAAATGATTTTCTAAAATAATTTTTTAAATCTACAAAATTCCAAACCACACCTCTTGCAATAGTTGTTGCTATATCTTCTTTATCTAAAACTTCTTCAACGTAGTCAATATCATTATCATTATAAAAATCAAATAATAAGACATAAGCGTTGTTCTTCATTCTTTCAAATGCTTTTATATCAGTAAAGTTTGCAAGTTCTATAATTATTTTATCTAAAACTTCTTTTTTTGATAACTCTTTAGTTTTAAGTTTTTTATAAAACTTAATTACTTCTTTTTTGCTTTCATATGATTTAAAAGCAATAAATGTAAAAATATCAAATATATTATCATTAACTTCTATTTCTTCTATATTATTTTCTTCTATATATGTATTTATTTCTTTATATTTATTTTCAAATTGTTTTAAATCACTTGCAATAAATGCACCTAAATTAAATACTTTTTCTCCTATAGTTATTTCTGTTATTGATTTCAGCTTAATAGCTCTTATAACATTATTTAAGTTAACTTCTAATCTTACATCTTCAACTGTAATATTTCCTACTTCTTTTTTCATTAGCGTATACCTCTTTTTATGTATTTAATCTTTAATAGTATTATTCTATTAAAAGTATCTCTATAAGGATATTATCATATATACTAGGATTATATATGATAAAAAAAGTGTTATTTAATATGCAAATAACACTTTTTTTAAAATTCATCTAAAAATTTTTATATTTTATTTATTTATACCTAAACAATATCTTATTTAAAAATTAAATAAATAAATTTAACCCTGAATTTTCAGTTTTTCCAAGATATGTTGCTACTCCTGCAATTTCAACACCATCTATTAATTCTTCTTCTTTTATTCCCATAAGATCCATAGACATAGAACAGGCAACAAGGTTGACTCCCATATTAATAGCATTTTTCATCATTTCTTCTAAACTATCAACATTATTCTTATCCATAATTCCTTTTATCATTTTTGCTCCGATACCACCCATATTCATTTTTGAAAGAGGCAATTTACCACTATGGCTTGGTAACATAATATCAAACATTTTTTCCATTCCCTCTTTTTTCACACTAGGTTTATTCTCTTTCTTTAAAATATTAAGTCCCCAAAATGTAAAGAACATAGTAACTTTTTTCCCCATAGCAGCAGCTCCTGTTGCTATAATAAATGATGCTATTGCTTTGTCTAATTCTCCGCTAAATACTACAAGTGTAGCTCCCTCTCCATTTGCACTCATAACATTATTGTCTTTTGTGGTTTTATCATTTTTTCTTAGCTTAACTTTAAAAGCTTTTTCTTCTTTTGAAAACTCACTTGATAAAAGTTCATTTCCAGTTGACTCACACCAAGCTTTTATATCTTTTTTGAATCCTGGATCACTAGCTAAAACTTCTAAAACTTCACCATTATCTATCTTTTCAATTTCTTCAAATACTTTTCTAATAGGACCAGGACATTGCAAACCACATGCATCAACTCTTATAACATTATTAAAATTCTGCTCTGTCGTGTCTTCCTCCTTATCAGAAGTAGCGGCTACTTCTTTCATAATGTTATTTTGTCTTCTTTCATTTTTATCTAAAATTTGAGCTCTTTTTTCTAAAGCTATAAATGAATATAGATCATATCCACCATCTATATTTTTACATTTAAATCCATTTTGTATTAAAATTCTATATGCTAAATATGAACGCAATCCACTTTTACAATGTATATTGATAATCTTATCTTTTGGAATTTCTGATATTCTCTCTCTTAAATTAGGAAGAGGAATATTATAAGATCCTTTTATTACGCCTGCTGAAAGTTCCATTTCATTTCTTACATCTAAAATAAACTCACCTTTTTCGATTAAATTATCTACATCAAAAATATCTGTAGTTACAACATCTCCTTCTAAAATATTACTTGCAGCATATCCAGCCATATTTACAGGATCTTTAGCTGATGAATATGGTGGAGCATAGCAAAGTTCTAAATCAGGTAAATCTTGAACTTTAAGATTTCCTTTTATAGCAGTAGCTATTACATCTATTCGCTTATCGACACCATCCATTCCAACACCTTGAGCTCCTAATATATCTCCATTTTCATTAAACAATAATTTTAAATATATAGGAAAAGCTCCTGGGTAATATCCTGCATGAGAATTAGTTTGTGTATGAACTGTTTTATACGGTATATTTAATCTTTTTAATAACTTTTCACTATTTCCTGTAGATGCAACTGTTAAATCAAATACTTTAGCGACAGAAGAACCCATAGTTCCATTATATTTTACTTTTCTTCCTGCAATATTATCTGCAACAAGTCTTCCCTGTCTATTAGCTGGCCAAGCAAGAGGAATATGAGTTTCACCTTTATTTATAAAATCTTTTACGGCTACAGCATCACCTAACGCATATATACTAGGATCTGATGTTTTCATATATTCATCTACAATTATTGCGCCCTTAGCATTAACCTTAATTCCTGCCTCTTTAGCTATATGACTTTCTGGTTTTACACCAATAGAAAAAATAGTTAAGTCAGAAGTTAATTCATATCCACTTTTTAATATAAGTTTTTTTCCTTGATTTTCAAATCGCTCTACAGTATCTTCAAAGATTAGATTAACACCTTTATCCCTTAAATGTTCATGCACTATAGTCGCCATTTCAAAATCTATAGGTGGCATAATTTGGTTTTCAAGTTGTACTAAAGTTACATTTATGCCTCTATCAACTAAATTCTCTATCATTTCAATACCAATAAATCCACCACCTATTACGACAGCATTTTTAATAGTATTACTATCCACGTGCGCTTTTATTTTATCAGTATCTGGAATATTTCTAAGAGTAAATAAATTGCTCGCTTCCTCTATTCCATCAATAGGCAATTTAATAGGCTTAGCTCCTGGAGATAAAACTAAAATATCATATTTTTCTGTATATTCCTTACCAGTTTCTACCTCCTTAACTACAACTACCTTATTTTTAGAGTCTATACTAATAACTTCTGTTAAATTTCTAATATCGAAATTAAATTTTTTAGACATTCCCTCTTTTGTTTGAACTAATAATTTACTTCTATCTTTTATAGTTTCACCTATATAATAAGGAAGACCACAATTAGCAAATGATATATATTCGCCTTTTTCAAACATTATTATATCAATATTCTCATCAAGTCTTCTAAGTCTAGCAGCTGTACTTGCTCCTCCAGCTACGCCTCCAACGATTATTACTTTTTTATTCATAAAAATCTTCTCCTTTGCTTTATTACTTTAGTATATCCAAATATAACGATTTAATTTATAAAAAAATTAGAAAATCTAATTTTTTATTTAAACATTACGTCAATTACTTCTTTTATCATTTCATTCTTTATTCTATATATTATTTCTAATCCTCGTCTTTCACCTTCTATAATTTTAGCAGATTTTAATTTTGCTAAATGTTGAGAAAGTGTAGACTGTGGAATATTCAAACATTCTTGCATATAAGTTACATTACATCCTTCACTTTGTGATAACCCTCTAACTATGCATAATCTCACTGGATGAGCTATTGCTTTTAATAATTCTGCTAATTCTTCATAGTGTTTAGGATCATTTGAAAATGTTTTTAATTGATTCATTTTTTCACCTCGTTAATTACTATATTTATATATTACGATATATAAAAAGAATTGTCAACTAAAAATAATATTTAAAAAAAATAAAAAAACAAGAAAATTTTCTATTTTACTATTTAAAAATCTAAAAAATATTATATAATTGTTTATGTACCCAAAATCTATATATCAAAGGAGTTAATGTTATGATGAACGATATAAGAAATACTGAACTTGAAGAGGCTTTGACACTTTTAAATTGTTACGATGAATTAAATAATACTGTTGCTGAAGCAATTCTAGAAGATATAAATGAAGAGGTACATTGTACAAAATTTTTAAAACTTATAGAGGATAACAATAATCAGGATATATAAAAACTAAATATATTAAGTTTTAGGATGTTGATATTTAAATATCAACATCCTTTTTTTACAAAATATTATCATTTGCAATAATTTTAAATTCATATCCAAGATCTTTAAAGTGCTCTATAATTCTTGGTAACGTTTCTATTGTAGTATCTTTTCCTTTAGAATCATGCATTAAAAGAATTATTTTATTTTGTTCTTTCGTTTGCTCTAAAACTCTATTAAACATTTGTTCTGTACTTTCTTTTTTAGTTACACCGTCACCATTTTCACTAGTCCAATCTATTTCAATTATACCTTTTTCCCTTAATTCTTTATTAAAGAAATCTAAATTTTTATCATTATAATATTCTCGTGTCATGTAGCCACCTGGCATACGTATAACTTTTGTCTCAAAATCATCACATACTATTTCTTCAATTTTATCATTTGTTTTTTCAAGTTCATTCATAAAATAATCTACATCAACATTTCCGCCATTATATAATTTTTTATAATCATGAGTATATGTATGATTTGCTATTGCGTGACCATTTCTAATTGTCTTCTTTAAAATTTCATCAGCACCTTTATTTTCTAGGCTTTCCCCTAATACAAAAAATGTTGCATGTACATCATATTTTGATAATATCGCTAGAGCTTTATTAGTATATTCACTAGGCCCATCATCAAAAGTTAAATATATCTCTTTTTTGTCATCTACTATCTTTCCATTTATAATATCTTTTACATACTGAGCAGAACTAGCATAACCCCTAGCAGATTCTATTATATTACCACCTTTAATTATGTTATAATCACATTTTTTTATTTCTTCCGCTTTCACTTGAACTGTTCCTATAGTATCTATTAAATCATCACTTAAAGCAATATCTTTTTTATCTACTGAACTTATTATAAATACTCCTGCTGTTATAGTTGTAATAGCTATAATAATTCCTAAAACTCGCTTTTTCATTTTTCCCCCTATATTTTTAAAATTACCCATATTTATACTTATATATTACCAACAAAAGATTACAAAAAATAAACATTAATTATCTTTAAACATTACATTTAGTTAATTTATTTAAAAATTAACTATTATTTTATTAATTAATCATATATTTTACATATATTTAATTAAATAAATATGGAAGTAGATAACTATTATTATTTCAAACTACTTTATGATAAGATTTTATTCATTAAAAACTACCAATTAATAAAAAATAGAATTTTAAAAAGCTGATTTCGGTTTAATACCGAAATCAGCTTCTAGTTCTATAACTCTTTTTTAAATGTCCTTGATACAGTTAAGATTTTATTATCATCTACTTCTTTTAATTAAATTTTCCCCTAAAGTTTTTTTAATTAATTCGACTAAAGGATCATATAAAAAAATTGCTGCAATAATAGTACAAGCCATATTCCCAATAGAAACTTGGAATCCCATTAATATATATGTTATTAAGGCTGTTCCTTTAAGTCCCATAGTAAAAATGTATGGTAACTCAATTAATGTGCCCAATGAAAATGATAAAATTGCTGCAACTATGAAATATACAATTTTATTTTTAGTTAATTTAGAAACAAAAGAATATATTAATATATATTGTGGAAAAACCACTATATACATAATACTCCAAAGCCCTAACCCTTTTGTTAAAATTACTATTAAAGTATAAACTAGCACTGCAAAATATGAAATTTTAGTTTTCAATGTTGTTCCATATACTAAAATTAAAAAACTCACAAGTTCTATATATGAGACAAATGAACCTAAATAATATATTATATATATAAATACAGAAAGAACAGCTATTGTTGTAATTTCTTTAGCTTTCATTACATTTTATCAGTGTAAACAAATGTTATAGTTGAATCTTTACCAAGTGTTACTTTGTCAATTGCTGGTGCAGCTCCAACTTTATAGTCAACTCCTAAATCTTTTGATGAAAAACTATACATCCACCAAGGTCCTTTATCCATACTTGGAGTATTAAGACCATCTAAACCATTTAAAAATGGACCGTACTTAGTTGTTGTTATATCAACTTTTAAATCAGTTTTATTTTCTTCTAAAAATTGTTCTAACGTTGTAGCAGTTGTTTTATAAACTTTATTTTCCATTATGATTTTTCCATCTACTTGGTTTTCAATAGTAACATTTAATGTTTTCTCTTGAGTTATTACTGCATTATTCTGCGCGCTTGTATCTGGCTTATGTGCACCATATAAGAATTTATTTCCTGCCCATATACCAGCTATAGCAATTATAATAATTATTATTGCGGCTATAATTTTGTTTGTTAATGATTTCACTTAATCCACTCCTAAATTTAAATTAATATAATCAAACACCATATGATTTAGACAAAAATGGAATTTCATCAACACCATTCAATCTATTTACTTCTAAAGAAAATACAAATAAAAGATTAGTCATAAGATTTGAAAAGTCCAAAACTATTTCTGGGACTAAAATTCCTTTTGCCTTCATAAGATGTAAGTTTCTAGTAACTTTCTTAGATTCCCCTCTAGCTACATGATATTCTGCTGCAAGCCTACATCCTGTAGGCATTACAAAGCCTTTTAGCCTAGTTTTATTTAAATTTTTATATTTCTGCATTAAATTAAGACCTTTATCAATATCAATATCAGTAATTGCTAACTTTCCTCTTACTGATCCATTTAAATGTAATGACATTTCCATTAACCAAAATGTTTCATCATAAAGCGGAGTTTCCATAGTTAAAATCCTTCCTAAAATAGAAGATAAAAAATCACTTAAAACTTCATGATCTGTACATCCAAAATCCTCATCTAAAAAGGGATATGATACTAAATCAATATTTTTAGTCAATAAAAATCACCTACCTTTATAAAAATTCACCTTACACAGTATATCAAAAAAAAATTAACAAGTAAAACAAATTTTAGAAATGAACTAACTTTATTAACACATTATTAAAAAAAAGAAGTATCTATATTTTTTTAATAATATAAATACTTCTTTTTACTATTTATTTAAACTTAAACCAACTTTTTCTCTTGTTTTTTTCTTTTCTACTAATCAAATTAGTTTTCATATTTGCAATAATTCTTTCTTCTACATTATTAAAACGCTGTTCTATAATTTTCAATTCATTTAATTTTATTGTTAACTCGGATATCTTACTTTCTTTTATATATATTTGTTCTTTATAAAAATTAAGTTCTCTTCTAAGACTTATTATTTCCATTCTAAGCAATAAATTTTCTCTTTCACTTGTAAATACTTTAACTTCACTTTCTACTTCAGCACTATCAATAGACTCAACTAGTTTTTGTATTCCTTCTTCTTTTATATACAAACAACCATCATTTTCGTATATATAAGCCTTGTAAATATCTTTTTTTACTTCTCTTTGGACAGCTGTGCTATTTAGATTTAACTCTTTACTAACATCTGCAACTTTAAAACCCATACTGTTAAATCACTCCTATTTCCAAAATCCCCTTATATAATAATTCTATATATATCAAGAAATTCCTTTAATATAAGTTATATTTTTTTATTAATATGGTAATTTATCTAATAATTTTTCTTTTATTTCACCTTGATATTTATCTATATTTTCACATATATCTAAAAAGCCCCCAAGACAAAGATTTATCCTTGCCAGCTCTTTTTCTAATATATCTAAATTATCACCTGATTTATATTCCTTATAAATTCCCTCTAAATATACTTTTACACTTTCTGCATAATCTAAAGAAATTAAAGTTATTTGCCCTTCTGATAGTTCAAAAGACAACTCATTTAATAATTCTTCTAAACTTATTTTCTTCACTTCAAATAAATTTATAAGGTTATATGTATTTTCTATTTTTAATCTTATATCATCATCTTTATCTAATGATTTTATAAAATCACTAAAACTATTATCCTCATCTAAAACCAACATTATTTCTCCATTTTCTTCTGATAATAATGTCAATGCAATAGAGGGAATTATAAATTTGTTAATAAACTCTATTAGCTCTAATGTATTATTAAAATTATAAAATTCTGAAAATACCTTATCACTATCTTTATTCATTAAAGATACTCTTAAAAACTTTTTATGTACATCGAATTTTTCACTTTTATCTAATAAACTTTTTATACTTTCTATACTCATTGAAAACTCTCCTAAAAAATTTTGAGAAAGGAGATAAATCCCCTTTCTCTTTTTATTTTATAACTTTATACTTAATAATAAATGATCTAATGCATATCCCTTTAAACCATCTCTTTTAAACATATCTACTATTTCTAAAACAGTTATTCTTACATCAAAATTTTTATCTGATGAATATTCGTTTGATAAAAATGTATATATATATTTTAACATTTTATGTCCTGACTTTTTATATTCTTCTTTTTCTATATCATAATTTGACCTAATCTTATTTATATCATAACTAGTAATATATGATCCTGTAACTGTCTTCAAAGTTTCTCCAAACTCTTTCTCTATAGCTACTCTAAAATCTTTATTACAATCACTATTTAATTTTCTATCTAATAAACCAACTAGATAACCGTAACTTTCTCCCATAAAACTATTATATCTTGCATTTAATATTGAATCATCGTTTCCTACTAACTTATATTTCATTTTGTCTCCTTTTAAATCAACCATCATTGATTTGCTATATTATAAAGTTTTATGTTACCATTTAGTCTACCTACTTAATTTTGTGTTACTTTATTCGTGTTACTTTGCTTAATTTAAGCTTGTTTTTGTGTAAGAATGCTAAGCTTAGTCGAATATACTTTAAAAGCATGCCCTTTATTATAATTTTTAAGAACATCTTTACACTTAGCTACAAGTTTTTCAATCATTTCAGAATCTAATTCTTTTATATCTTCTTTAAATCTTATAAAATCATCATCACTAGACATTAAAATAGATGTTAACCTTGCATCTACTTCTACATTTTGCACTTCTGTTTCATTTCTAAGCAAAATATCCATACATTCTTTTATAGACTTAACCTTTAATCCATATTTAGAATTTATGTCTTTTGCTAAACTCATAGCTAGAGTATATAAATTTAACCACTTATCATTTCTATTTATGCTCCCTAAGCTTATACTTCCTTGTTGTATAATTTTAGTTTTAAATTCTTTAATTACAATAAGAATACTTTTTATTATCTTTGGTAAATCTTCATTTTTGTAATCAATTAGATCTTCTGCTTTTTCGGCAGAACAAATTAGTTCAATAGAATCTTTTTTCCCAAGAATATAATTTGTTAATTTATCTCGTTTTATTTCTATTCCATATGCTATTTCACTTAATTCCATTTCTACATTTTTTGATCTAGAGAAAAATATATCTTTAATTAACTTTGTATCAGACAAAGATTTGCAAGTAATCCCTGTATTGACTTCTTTTTTACCAAGAAGTATACAATATGTGTCAGATAATGAAAATTTCTTTTTACCAATAAGAGCCTCTTTTGTGTGTAGAGTATTCATACTATTACTTATATTAGATATAAGCTTTTCTCTCGCATCACTTGAGTAATAACTAATGTCTTTCATAATATTTAGTATATAATTTATTTTTATATCAAGTCTTCCTCTTAATATTTTCTTTGCACTAGTTAAAAGATCTTTGCAATATCTTGAATATATAAATATTCTTTTTATATCTTGCTTTCTTATAAAAGCATACAATTCTTCAATTGCTTCTTCAAGATTGACCCCACTATCTACCTGTCTTTGAGTCAATCTTGTGTATTCAATTATTTCTTTAGTTAGAAAAGTATTAATTGATGGCTTGACAATTATATTAAATTTAGTTGTATCATTTTCGCTTACTTTATATTTAGAAACTATATAGTTATTATTATTTAGTTCATAAGAATCCTCCAAACTTGTAGTCCTACATGATATTTCTATAATTTCATTGACAAAAGTTTTATCATAGGGTTTTCTTGTAAACTCTAAGTCTAAAAAAGCAATTTTCATTATTTATCTCCTTTCAAAATTAAGTATACTTTAGTATTTACAATTTTGAAAATTTAAATTATAAATATTATAAAAATAGAGAATAAACTTTATAAATTAAACTTTATTCTTTATCAGCACCTCCGTATATATTTTATTAGTATAGAAGTTATATTTAGTTTAGTTTTTTCACTAATATTTTTTCTTCTGTTTTTAATTTTACCATATTTTCTTTCAATTTATGTTATGCTAATTTATAAATGTGTTTAAATTTATCATCAACAAAAAAAACAATTAAAC
>JBOFRC010000166.1:0-7867 GCA_051650825.1 Sarcina sp.
ACATATAAAGTATAAGTTAGAATTACACCTTTCATAAATAAACTCTCAATATTTTTCACTATAATATTAATTATTTGTCTTATTTTATCATTTTTATTCTTTATTATATATTATAATAACAATTTATTTACTTAAATAGCATAAAAACATTATACTATTTAATATATAATGTTATATGTATGAAGGAGGTTCGTACTTTGGAAAATATATGTATTTATTTGAGAAAATCAAGAGCTGATGAAGAACTTGAAAAAACATTAGGTGAAGGTGAAACTTTATCAAAACATAGACAAGCTCTTTTAAGATTTGCAAAAAGCAATAATCTAAACATAAATGAAATAAAAGAAGAAATAGTTTCAGGTGAAAATATAATCTTTAGACCTAAAATGATAGAGCTTTTGCAAGAAGTTGAAGAAAAGAAATATTCTGGAGTATTAGTAATGGATATTCAAAGACTTGGTCGTGGTGATATGCAGGACCAAGGAATGATATTAAAAACTTTTAAAAACAGTAATACTAAAATACTTACTCCCCAAAAAACTTATGATTTAAATAATGACTTTGATGAGGAATATACTGAATTTGAAGCATTCATGAGTAGAAAAGAACTTAAAATGATTAATAGACGTATGCAAGGTGGCAGAGTCAGAAGTGTTGAGGAAGGTAATTACATAGCTACTAACCCACCACTTGGATATGATATAACACATATTAAAAAAGCTAGATCATTAAAAATCAATGCTCCTGAAGCTAAAATAATTAAATTAATTTTCTCTTTATATAATCAAGGTAATGGAGCTGCTAGTATCGCCCAAGAACTAAATAAATTAGGTTATAAAACAAAGGCTGGTAATAAATTTATCTCTAGCTCTATACTTAACATAATCAAAAACCCTATTTATATAGGTAAAATAACTTGGAAGAAAAAAGAGATAAAAAAATCTTTAAATCCAGATAAAGTTAAAGATACTAGAACTAGAGATAAATCAGAATGGATTATATCAGAAGGAAAACATAAAGGTATTATAGAAGAATCTGATTTTAAAGTTGCTAATGAAATGCTTTCTAATAAATATCATATTCCATATCAGCTAACTAATAAACCTGTAAATCCATATGCTGGTGTTTTAAAATGTGGAGTATGTGGAAAAGCAATGGTAATGAGAAACCTAAGAGGTATTCAAAGAGTTATGTGTACACATAAGTGTGGTAATAGAAGTTCTAGATATGATGTAACTGAAGATCATATTTTAAAAACATTAGAACTTTATGTACAAGAGTTACGCTTTAAATCATTACATGAGAATGATTCTGATAATACTAGACTTGAAATGTACCTTACTCAAATTAATGCTTTAGAAAAAGAGCTTATAACACTAAATGACCAAAAACTAAAATTATTTGATTTACTAGAACGTGGAATTTATGATGATGAAACATTTATCGAAAGATCTAATAACCTAGCCAAGAGAATAGATAAAATTGCTGATGATATAAATCATAATAATGCCATGCTAAAAAAAGAAAAAAGTTCTATATGCTCTAAACAAGATATAGATAATTTTGAATCTACTGTAGCTGCATTTATAAATTCAGATGATGTAGCATTTAAGAATCAATGTATCAAAAAAATAGTTACTAAGATTGAATATACTAAAATAGCTAGTACTGCTAATAAGCCTACAATCAATCTATTTGCTAAAATAAATAGATAAACAGAATGCGTAGCATATGTACATATAACATATACTACGCAATTCATTCCCTTCTTTATCTACTCCTATAGGATCTTGTAGATAAACTTCACCTTTAGTTTTTTTACTATTTCTAAATAACATTAATATTTCATTTTCTATGCACCTTGCTGCATATGTAGCTAACCGCGTCCCTTTACTAGTATTAAATGATTCTATTGCCTTTATAAGCCCTACTGTCCCTATTGATATTAAATCATCTATTTCTTTATTAGGATAAGAGTACTTTTTAACGATATGAGCCACTAGTCTTAAATTATGCTCTATTAAAATCCCTTTCGCTTCTACATTTCCATCTTTAAACTTTTTTAAATAAAATTCTTCCTCTTCTTCATTTAATGGTTTAGGAAATGTTGTATTCCCTGTAACATATCCCGTAAAAAATACATTGCTACTAATAACATTTACTATATGTTGCAATATGAACACCTTATAATTCCTCCTAATAATACTTACTATAAGTATATGAGTATTATTGTTCAAAATTACCTAATGTTAAAATTATTTTTTTGCTATTTCCATTACTATTTCTTTAAATATTGGCGCTGCTGTTGTTCCACCACCAAGTGACTCACCATTTTCTCCTTTGCCTTCTATGTTAGGTACAAATACTACCATATTATATAATTTATTATTCATTTCAAAATATCCTAAAAACCATCCATGTGATGTATTATTTTCTGATTCAGTTGTTCCTGTTTTTCCTCCAACTAACATTCCTGGTATACTAGCTCTTTTCCCCGTACCATTCTCTACACATCTAGCAAGCAATGTTTTTATTGTACTTGCAGTTTTCTTAGAAATTACATTTTCTCTCTTGCCCTCATACATTTCTAACATCTCTCCTGCTTGACTTTCAACACCTTTTATAATAAAAGGGTCTATATGCTGTCCATCATTAGTTATACTTGATAGACTTGATAATACTTGTAATGGTGTTACCTTAACTTCCTGACCAATAGCAATATTTCCCTGAACTTGCTCTACTCTTTCTTTTGATAATCTCTCACCACTACTTTCCATACCAGTCTTACTATCTAAACCTAAAACTGCTTCAAAATAACCATGTTCTTTAGAAAAATCTAATAAATTATTATATCCAACTAAAAAACCAAGCTCTACAAAAATATCATTGCATGAAACCTCTAAAGCTTCTTCTACTGTAATTTTCCCGTGAATATTGCTACTTTTACATACTAATCCCTTACATTCATATTTATCATAAATGCCTACTCCTTTATTTTCTAAAGCTGCTGCAAGTGTCATCACCTTAAATGTTGAACCAGCATCAAATCCTTTAATAGCTCCCGCTCCTGTTAGAATATTTGGTTTTGATTCATCTTGCTGTGCAAGACCTAATATTTCTCCGCTCTCTCCATCTGTAATAGCTACTCCTACATTTTCATATAAATCATATTCTTCTCTACTAAGAACATCTCTTATTATTTTTTGAATCTCTGAGTCTATAGTTAACTTTATATTTGAGTTATTATCATCTATATTGTAGCCTATTTCCTTATAAATCCCTTCTATGTCTTTTTCAAATCTTACTGTAGGAAGTTTATTCCCCTTTGTAACCCTCATAATTTTTCCCTCTAGAGATTCTTCACTTTTTTCAAAATTATCTAAACCCTCGTATGGATTATATGCTTTATCTTTCATTAAAATACTCTCTAGGCTCCAATTGTCAACGTTCTCTTTCTCATCATATTGATATGTATAAATACCTTTTAGTCCATCTAAACTTCTTATTTTATTATAAGCTTCTTCTGATACATTATATGAAAACTTACCTGCAACTCCTATGAGTTTTTCCACATTAAAATCTTGTACAGCCTCTTTCATAATATAATTAAAAGTTATAAAATTTTCTAAATTTTGATTTATACTATTAACCTTTAAAGTTCTGCCCTCAATAACTACTTTATATTTTCTCTTATATTCATTTAAATCTCTACCATTTCTATCTAATAAAAGATAGTCATAATTCCCTATTTTCTCGTCTTCTATACTATTATTAGTTGTACTAGTAGCAACTGAACTGAACTTTTCATTAACATATATAGTTCTTCCTATAAGAATTATAAAAAATATAAATATTATAAATTTAATTATTTTTATTCTATTTTCTAAAACATAATTTTTATTAAACAAAAAAACACCCCTTTTAGCTAAATAATAGCCTCAAAGGGGTGTTTTTATACATTTTACTAACCAATAACTTGTTTTATTTTTGCAACCATTAAATCAATAGCAACTTTATTTCTTCCGCCTTCAGGAATAATTATATCTGCATATTTCTTTGTTGGTTCTGTAAATTGATTGTGCATAGGCTTAACAACATTAAGGTATTGATTTATTACTGATTCTAATGTTCTTCCTCTTTCGTTGATATCTCTTACCATTCTTCTAATGATTCTAACATCAGCATCTGTATCCACATATATTTTTATATCTAATAATTCTCTTATTCTAGGGTCTTCTAAAACTAAAATTCCCTCAACAATTATTATTTCTTTAGCTTCCACTAAAACTTTTTCTACACTTCTATTATGAGTTGTAAAATCATATACTGGCTTTTCTATACTTTTACTTTGTAATAAATCTTGTAGATGTTCTACTAAAAGATCATTGTCAAATGCATTTGGATGATCATAATTTGTTTTACATCTATCTTCAGGTGTTAAATGACTTTGGTCTTTATAATATGAATCTTGTTCCATCATAGCTATACATTCTTCACTGAATTGTGCATATATTTCTTTAGCTATTGTACTTTTCCCTGATCCTGTTCCACCTGTAATCCCTATTAGTATTGGTCTGCTCATATGTTATTTGCCTCCTTGCTTTGTCATCACCATAAGTGGTTGTACTTTTCTGCTAGTAACAAGCATATCGCCTACTGTTAATTCTTCATCTGTTTTAACAGTGAAAATCATAGTAGCCTTATTAGCAACACTTATTTTTTCTCCTTCTTCATCATGCATATCTTCTAATGTAAATGTGAAGTAGTCTCTATTAGGTGTTAATACTTCAACTTCATCACCTTCAAATACTCTATTTTTTTGAAGGATTGTAGCAACTTTAGTTTCTTTATCATAGTTTTGAACAACCCCTACTATGTCATAATCTCTAACATATGATGTTGTATCAAATATTTCTGTATTATTTTTTCTACCGAAATAGAAACCTTTTTCATATTGTCTATGACTTATTTTCAGAAGAATTTCTTTGTGTTTTGGATCTAACACATAATTTTCTTTATCTTCAAAATAAGAATCTATAGCTTCTCTATAAGCTTTAACTATTGAAGCAACATAGAATTCACTCTTCATTCTACCTTCAATTTTAAATGAATTTATTCCACTTTCTACAAGCTCTGGAATATGGTCTATCATACATAAATCCTTAGCATTCATGATATATGTACCATCTTCATCTTCTACTATTGGGTATAGCTCCCCTGGTCTTGTTTCTTCCATTATGTAGTATTTATATCTACAAGCTTGTGAACAAGCTCCTCTATTTGCATCTCTACCTAACATATAGTTTGAAATAAGACATCTTCCTGAGTAAGCTATACACATTGAACCATGTATAAACGCTTCAAGCTCACAGTCTTCTGGTAAGTTTTCTTTATAACCTGCAATTTCTTTAAAGCTTAATTCTCTTGCAAGAACTATTCTTTTAACACCTTGCTTATACCAAAACTCTGCTGCTTTCCAGTTAACATTGTTAGCTTGTGTACTTAAATGTATTTCTAAATCTGGTGCTACTTCTTGTGCTGTTGCAATTATCCCTGGATCTCCTGCTATAATAGCATCTATTCCTATATCTGCAAGTGCTTTTATGTAAGCTGGTGCACCTTTAAGGTTCCCATTTCTAGCAAATATGTTCATTACAACATATACTTTTCTCCCTCTATCATGAGCATATTTAACACCTTCGGCAATTTGCTCATTTGAGAAGTTATCAGCGAAAGCTCTAAGATTTAATTGGCTTCCTCCTAAATAAACAGCATCTGCACCATAGTCGATTGCTGTCTTTAATTTACTTAAGTTTCCTGCTGGTGCAAGTAATTCTGGTTTTTTCATTATGAATTCCTCCTCTTAGTTATAGCAATTCCATCTCCCATTGGAATAATTGTTGTTATGAAATCATTTGATTTAGACAATATATCTAAATAGGATCTCATTCTTCTAACAATCGTAATCTGTCTTCTCTTAACTAAGTCATCAGTTGCTACCATTCCTCTGAAGAGAACATTATCCGATATTATTATGCCATTTTCACTTAATAATCTCAAGCAATGTGGTAAAAAGTGGTTATAATGCCCTTTTCCTGCATCCATAAAAATCATATCAAATTTTCCATCTAGATTTTCTAAATGTTCTAGACAATCACCTTGTAAAATTTTTATTTTGCTATCATAACCATATTTTTTTATATTCTCAGTTGCATACTTTATCATTTCTTCATCTCGCTCAATACTTGTAATAAAACATTCTCCCTGTGTTGCCTTATTCATAAGAATTGACGAGTACCCAATAGCGGTACCAAGCTCTAGAATCTTTTTAGGCTTATGCATTGTAACCATAAGCTCTAAAAGCTTAGCACCTTCTTTTTGGATAATTGGAACATGATTTTGTATAGCGAACTCTTCTAATTCTTTTAGTTCATCTTGTCTATCTGGAATAAGATCTCTAAGATATTCTTCCATATAGCTAAAAGTTACTCCACTCACTAGTCAAGCTCCTTTTCTTAATTAGTTTTATTTCCACTAGTTTGTTGCTGCTTTAAATATTCATGATATTGATTAGCCGCCTTTTGGAAATCAGCATAGTTATTTGTAAATATGTGCTCATTATTTCCTGCACTTAAAACATAATATAAGTAATCTGTCTTAGCAGGTTTTAAAGCTGCTTCTAAAGCCATTAATCCTGGACTACAAATAGGTCCTATTGGCAATCCTTCTACTACGTATGTGTTATATGGAGATTGTGTTTTCAAATCTTTATCTAACACTACATCCTTATGTTGACCCATAGCGTATAGTACAGTTGCATCTAATTGTAATTTCATATGTTGTGCTAATCTATTATAGATTACAGATGATACTAAAGAAGCATCTTTTTCAGTTCTAGCTTCTCCTTCTATCATTGAAGCAATAGTAACTATCTTCTCATATTGATCTGGCGCTACCTTAACTCCTGTTACCTTTTCAGCCTCATTCATATTAAGCTGGAATTGATCTAACATCATTTGAATTAAATTATCTGCAAGTTCTGTTTTTTGCTGTTCTGTAGGATTACTAAGCTTTGGAATATTATAAGTATTAGGATATAAAAATCCTTCCAAATTATATCTTCTCTCTGGATTAGGTTTAATATAACTTGGTAATGGATAATTTTTAACTGCATTTATGAAAGTATCAGCTGACATAATTCCTTGCGCTTGCAATGTTTGTGCCATTTTATCAATAGTAAATCCTTCTGGGAAAGTAACTTTATATGTCATAATCTTTCCTTCAGTTAACATATTAACAAAGTCTTTTAAGTCCATGTCACTATTTACTTGATAATTACCAGGCTTTATGTCAGTTGATGCTGGATTTAGTTTTAAATAAACTTTTGTTAAGAAGTCACTTTTTAACATTCCGTCTTTTTCTAAATCATTTAAAACTGAATACATATACTCATTCTTCTGTACAGTTATATCGACACTTTTTTTGCTTGAATCAAACGGAGTATTCTTATTTGAATTATATTGTAAAGCAAATACTCCAACTGCTATAAGTATGATTACAACTATGGCTATGATTATAATCATAATCTTAGATTTAAGACTTTTACTCATAGAATTCCCCCTGTTATATAGTATAAATAGCCAAATAACTTTGGCTATTCTTATATATTATAATGTTTTTCTACAAATTAATAAACTATTTTCTTGATGCTCTTTTTCTTTCTGATGGATCAAGTAATCTTTTTCTAATTCTAACACTTATAGGTGTTACTTCTACTAATTCGTCGTTAGCTATAAACTCTAAACATTGCTCTAGAGACATTTCTTTATGAGGTACAAGTTTTAAAGCATCATCAGCACCTGATGAT
>JBOFRC010000167.1:0-6274 GCA_051650825.1 Sarcina sp.
GCCCTGTATGTAAGCATAAGCTTATGAATGAATATAATGGTGAATATGAAAATGTACCAGTAGAAACTAAACATTTTTCTATTCGTTCAAGAAAAGGAATAGGAGTTGTTCCGCCTGTTGACCCTAATAATCAAGATACTAGCTAGTTAACTAAAAAGGGACAAATTTAATCTAATAATTGTTTAAGAGGCGAAGATTTATAGACTATAATCTGTAGGTTATTTTAGTCATATAGGAAGACATAATAATTAAAAGTTTCATATGAAATCTAAATTAATAATGGTATAATTAAAAAAAGTATTTGAGAATAAGGAGATTGTAATGGGGAACATACAATATAATTATGATGATTTTTTACGAATATTAAAAGAAACAAAAGGTATTCATAACTCATTAAATGAAATATTAAAATATGACTTTATATATCATTCGAATAAAATAGAAGGAAGTACATTTACAACAGAGGCGTTACAAATATTAATTGAGAAAAATATAGTAACAGGGACGCATACATTAGATGATGTACAAGAAACAGTGAATTCATTTTATACTTTTGATTATATAGTAGATAGTTTAGATAAAGCTTTAACATTAGAAATGATAAAAGAATGGCATGGAAGTTTAATGTATAGAACCCGTTTATATGATTTAGGACTTGCAGGTGTATTTAAAAAGTATGCTAATAAAATTTTAGGAGCAAATTTTGATACAGCTAATCCGTGGGAAGTTGAAGATAAATTAAGTATATTAATTAATGAATTTAATAGTTTAGTTGAACCTACAATTGAGGATATAGCAAAATTTCACTTAGTATTTGAACAAATACATCCATTTCAAGATGGAAATGGAAGGATAGGTAGATTTATATTTGTTAAACAACTTTTAGAGAATAAATTGCCTCTTAAATACATGAATGGTGAAAGTTCAGAAGAATATAAGAAAGCTCTTAGTTCATCTTCAAATAAAGATATAAGCCCTTTAGTAAATTATTTAGATAAGCAAAAAGATTTTATAAGTGAAAATAGAAACCTATTTTGATATTAAAACTCCGAAGATATTAATCTTTGGAGTTTTATTTAGTCTATTTTAATAATAAATTATGTAGACTTATCCAAAATTTTGAGTATAGAAAATTTTAAAGGTCTACAAATTGTATAATCTCAATATACTAAAAGTAGTTAGTATTATAGGAGAGGTTATAGTTGGCAAAGTTAGAATTAATATTTAAGGAAAAGTATTCTAAATATATTGTTAGGAAAGTATGGTTAGATGAATGCTGTAAGCTTGAAGATGGTCAGAATAAAATTTTATATTTTAATGAAAAGCAACGTATAAGGATTAGAGCAAGTAGAGTTAGAAATAAAATTTATACTGTTAAAACTACTTTTGGAGATGTAGATATAAGAGATTGTGTTAAAAATATGCACATAAACCAGAAATAGAGGCTAGGTGATGACGGTGGATAAACAATATAAAGTTGCTACATTTACTAGGGTTTCTACTATGGATCAGCATAGTTCTATTTTAAATCAACAAGAAATCTTTAATCAGTGGTTTAAAAATAATCAAAATTCTGTTTTATATGATAGTTATGTTGATGAAGGGATAAGTGGTGCAAAAGCTTACAAAAGAGTTAATTGGTTAAAAATGATAGCTGATGCAAAAACACAAAAGTTTGATATTATCTTATGCAAATCCTTTAGTAGATTTGGAAGAAATCAAAGAGAAACTTTAAGTGTAATTGCTGAACTAAGAGAAAAAGGAATACGATTTATATTTTTAGAAGATAATCTTGATTCAGAAAGAGATATGGCTAATTTTGGGCTTATGGCATGGCTTGCAGAGAAGGAAGCAAATTCCACATCAGAAAGATTAAAATATATTTGGAGTAATTATGATGCTAGAGGGAAAATACATGCCCCAAAACCTGCTTATGGCTATGAATGGTGTAAAAATACAAAAAATTATGTTATTAATGATGATGAGGCGAAGATAGTAAAAAAAATATTCAATTGGTATATAAATGGGGATGGCTATAATGCAATTTGTAGAAGATTAACCTTAGATAGTATAAAAACTAAAGCAGGAGGAAAATGGCAGAGTAATACTATTGCGAAAATACTGACAAATGAAACTTATATGGGAACTTTAGTACAAGCTAAAAGTAGAACAATAGATGCAACTACTAAAAATAGTAGAAAGATAGATAAGAAAGAATGGATAAGACATATCAATAATCATAAAGCTATTATAAATAAAGAAATATTTAATCATGTTCAGGAAATTATAGAAAAAAGAAAAACTAGTGCAATAAGTTGTTATAAAGAACAAAAAATGAGTAGACATAGTAATAAAAGTTTATTTAGTAATCTTTTAATTTGCTTAGAATGTTCAAGTCATATGACTATAAAAAGAAAGAAAAGACTAAATTATATTCCATATTATCAATGTAGAAATTATGATTTAAATAGCTTGAAGAGTGGACATGTCTCTAATAGTATAAAAGAAATAGATTTATTGACAATAATAAAAAATGAAGTGGTAGACTTATCAGAAAAAAACAATAAATTATTAGATAATATGCAAGTGAAAGTTTTTAATGAACTTGCAACATTAAAAAAAGATATAGATAAAATACAAAATAAAATTGATAAACAAATAGAAGTTGCTAATAATTTACTTGTAAGTTATTCGAATAAAATAGTAGAAAAAGAGCTGTATGAGTTGCAAAGTAAAAGTTTAAATGGTAAGGTAAAAGAACTTTTAATCGAGAAGAATAGATTAGAACGTCGCTATCAAGATTTAAGGAATACTAAAGATATTGAAATTAAATATAAAGGTATAGAAAGATTAGTACAGTTACCAGTAGAAAAATGGGATAATAAAATGCTAAAAGACATTATAGAAAATATTTATATAGGCATTAGTGGAGAGGTTGAGATCAAATTTAAATTTAAATATTAGAAAAATAAATGCTAAATTAGCTAATAATATTTTGAATTTATTTAAAAAAGAGATTATATGTCAAATATAATCTCTTTTTTAAGGGGTTTCGCTATTTTAAATAATTTATATGAAAATTAAAATGTTCTTCTATAAAACTAGCAATAAAGTAGTAACTATGGTCAAAACCTTCTGCTTTATTGTAAGTTATATTTTGATTATTTTTACTAGCATTTTTTAAGAATAAAGTTTCATTTAAATGTTCATGATAAAAATTATCATCTGTTCCTTGAGTTATTAAAATTGGTGATGCATTAGATGTTTTGATTAATTCTGATGCATCATAATTTTTCCAAGTAGTTTTATTTTCTCCAAGATAAGTAGCAAAGGCCTTCATTCCCCAAGATTCTCTCATTGGAGATAAAATAGGAGCAAACGCAGATATTGATTTGAATCTTTGACTATTTTTTATACCAATAGTTAATGCTCCATGCCCACCCATAGAATGTCCCATAATGCTTTCTTTTTTAGAAAAGTTTGGTATTAATGAGAATACTATATTACTAAGTTCTTCTAGAATGTATGTGTACATTCTATAGTTTTTATCCCAAGGGGAGTTAAGGGCATCAAGATAAAAACCAGCCCCTTGACCAAGATCCCAATTTTCATTATCAGGTATATGTCCACCACGAGGGGAAGTGTCTGGAATAACTACAGCAATTTGATGTTTAGATGCAATTCTTTGAAAACCACTTTTTTGAGTGAAATTATCGTCGGTACAAGTTAGTCCTGATAACCACCAAATAAGAGGTATCTCTTTATTTTCTTTATTTAATGGCAGATAAAGACTAAAAGTCATATCACACTTTAGAACTTCTGAATAATGGCTATATTTTATCTGTTCACCATTAAAAGATTTATGCTTTTCTAATATCTTAAGACTCATGCTCTGAATCTCCGAATGTTAAGATTGTACGTATTGACTCACCTTTGTGAAGTAGGTCAAATGCTTCATTGATATCTTTAAAGTCTAAGTGATGTGTGATAAATGAATCTAAGTCTATGTCACCTTTCATAAAGTCATCAATCATTCCTGGAAGTTGAGATTTACCTTTAACTCCGCCAAATGCTGAACCTCTCCAAACTCTACCTGTTACAAGTTGGAATGGTCTTGTGTGTATCTCTTGTCCTGCACCAGCAACACCTATGATGATACTTTCTCCCCAACCTTTATGACAACATTCAAGGGCTGATTTCATAACTTCAACATTACCTATACACTCGAAGCTATAATCAACTCCACCGTTCGTCATTTCAACTATAACGTCTTGTATTGGCTTATCAAAGTTTTTAGGATTAACAAAGTCAGTAGCACCCATTTTCTTTGCAAGTTCAAATTTATCTTCATTTATATCTATTGCTATGATTTTACTAGCTTTAGCTTGTTTAAGACCTTGAATTGCAGCAAGACCTATTGCACCAAGCCCGAATACTGCTGTTATAGCACCTTCTTCAACTTTAGCTGTATTATGAACTGCACCTATACCTGTTGTAACACCACATCCGAATAAGCATACTTTATCAAGCGGAGCCTCTGCTTTAACTTTTACTAATGCTATTTCTGGTACAACTGTATATTCACTAAATGTGCTTGTTCCCATGTAATGGTAAAGAGGTTCTCCATTGTATGAGAAGCGACTAGTTCCATCTGGCATTAATCCTTTTCCCTGAGTTTCTCTTATAGCACTACATAGATTTGTTTTTCCAGAACGACAGAATTCGCACTCACCACATTCAGGAGTATAAAGGGGGATTACATGATCTCCAGGTTTTACTGAAGTTACCCCTTCACCTACTGATATGACAATACCAGCTCCTTCATGTCCAAGAACTGATGGGAATAATCCCTCAGGGTCGCTTCCTGATAATGTGAATGCATCTGTATGACAAACAGAAGTATAAAGTATTTTTACTAAGACTTCTTTTGCTTTTGGTTCTTCAACATCTATTTCTACTATTTTAAGTGGTTCGCCGGCTTTAAAAGCAACGGCTGCTCTACTTTTCATATAATAAACCCTTCTTTCATAAGTTTTTTCTTTTGTTTTAGTTGAAATCATATTTATTAGTATAACTAAGTGTAAGAATTTTATTTGATAGCTAGTTTTTCTAATAGTCCCATTTTTTATAAATAAGAAATAAACATAAGCTCTTAGAAAATGCCTATTGTTTTAAATTCATAATATAGTAATCTTAAGTATCAACTAAGTTCTAAGTAGTATAGCAAGTTCTCGTAACTAGCTTACTTGCTCAATCCATGATTAAATGATAATATGATATGAACTTTCAGACAATACTGACAAATATGTCAGTATGAATAATTTGCTTTGAAATTAGTAGTTAAAAAATAGTAATTTAAATTCTAAAAGGGGATATGAGTAAACTCTTTTAAAGATAATTAAGTAGATTAAAAAAGTTAAAATTATAAGAAAATAAAGAGTTGTATAAATAGCGTTTTCTAAAGAATAATTTGAAGTTTACAGTAAAATAAGGAGTAGAAAGTACATAAAAAATATTATACAAAAGATAAGGAGCAAGGAATATGGATATAGAATACAAAGATAGAACATATCACACTGCTAAAGATTTAGCTTTATCAGTAATAGGTGGGCGTTGGAAAATAGCGATTATATGGTGTCTACTTAGAGAGTCACCACTAAGACTTAGTGAGATGCAAAAAGTTTTAAAGGATGCAAATCAGCGTATGTTAATAAGACAGCTTAGAGAGCTAGAAGAAGATAAGATAATTTCAAGAAAAGTATATTCAGTTGTACCACCAAAGGTAGAATATGAACTTACTGAGATGGGGAAAAAATTAGAACCAGTTATAAATTCTGTTTGTGAGTGGGGAGATACTTTTAGAGAATTTGTACAAGAGGAGATAGAGTAAAAAAATTAAATTAATGAAATATAGATTTATATGTTTTATGTTTTATAACTTAAAATATGGAAAACAATTAAATATGAAAATATGTAGATATATTTATAAAAATTTTGAATTTAGTAAAAATAAATGAATTAAAGATGGATAAGATATTTGTCCATCTTTTTTGTGCTTACAAATGGAACCTTTTTAGGTAACTAAGATACTAGCTAGTTAACTAAAAAGGGACAAATTTAATCTAATAATTGTTTAAGAGGCGAAGATTTATTAGATTAAATTTGTCCCTTTTTAGTTAACTAGCTAGTATCTTAGTTACCTAAAAAGGTTCCATTTGTAAGCACAAAAAAGATGGACAAATATCTTATCCATCTTTAATTCATTTATTTTTAC
>JBOFRC010000168.1:0-6573 GCA_051650825.1 Sarcina sp.
TCAGGATTAACTTGTGGTTTAACCTCAGGATTAACTGGTGGTTTAACCTCAGGATTAACTGGTGGTTTAACCTCAGGATTAACTGGTGGTTTAACCTCAGGATTAACTGGTGGTTTAACCTCAGGATTAACCGGTGGCTTAACTTCAGGATTAATCGGTGGTTTTACACACGGATTAATTGGTGGTTCAACTTCAGGATTAACTGGTGGTTTAACCTCAGGATTAACTGGTTTAATTACATCTGATAAATTTTCAAGATATACAGTTTTTTTAATATGTTCACCTATTGTTGTGTTAAGAGAAATAGATGCATTTTGATATCCTTCACTTGAGAAGGTCATTATTTGTTTCCCGGTGTGTATAGGATAATTTTTCAGTTCACCATTTGAATCAGTAGTAAAAGTACCTCTATTATTTATTACTATATTTTTATTTGATAAAACTTTTCCTGTTTTAGAATCTACAAATTGTAATGTTAAAATCGCAGAATCTTTTTTAGGATTTACAACTGTTGGTTTAGTTGGTTTTGTCTCAGGAGTAATAGGTGGAGTTACAGGTTTTGTCTCAGGATCAACCGGAGGTGTAACATCATCTATTTTTTCAAGATACACAGTTTTTGTTATACTTTCATCTGCTTCAATATCTAAAGATAAGCTAGTATTTTTATATCCTTCAAGTGAAATAGTTACTGTTTGTTTCCCTAAAGATATTGGGAATTCTTTTACTGTACCATCAATATTAGGGAAATAAAGTTTTTCTGCCAATATTGGGATTTTTATTAATTCACCATTTGAGTTAGTTTTAAATGCATAAAGACCATTTATTCCAATAGACTTGTTTGGTAATACATTCCCTGTTTTAGCATCTAAAAATTTTAAAGTTAAAAGTCCGAATTCTTTTTTAGGATTTACAACAGTTGGTTTAGTTGGTTTAGTTTCAGGTGTAATAGGTGGAATTACAGGTTTTGTCTCGGGATCAACCGGAGGGTTAACTGGTGGCTTAATCTCAGGATTAATCGGTTTAATTACATCTGATAATTTTTTTAGCAATATAACTTTTTGAAGGTGTTCGCCTGGTTGTGCGGATACATCTAAATATTGAGATTCATAGCTAGGGCTTGAAATTTTAATTGTATCCTGCCCAGGAATTAATGGAACCGCTATTAATTCACCATATTGATTAGTAGTAAGATGACTGGATAATTGATCAATATAACTTAGAGTTATATCTTTATTTACTAATGGTTTATTTGTATCCGCATCTATAAGTTTTAATGATAATAGTGCAAATTCTTCTTCAGGATTTACAACTGGTGGTTTGGTTGGTTTTGTCTCAGGAGTAATAGGTGGAGTTACAGGTTTTATATCGGGGTCAACCGGAGGTGTAACATCATCTATTTTTTCAAGATAAATAGTCTTTTCTAGATGCTCGTTAGGAGTGAGATCTAAAGAGATAGATTTATCTTTATATCCTTGTACTGAAATAGTTAATATTTGTTTTCCTAATGATATTGGGAATTCTTTTAAAACACCATTTATATCACGCATAATAAGCTTTTCTGATGTTATTTTCATATTTTCTAATAGACCATCTTCATCAGTAAGAAACATGTATACTCCATTTATTCCTATATATTCATTTTGTAATACTTTATCAGTATTTGCATCTATGAATTTTAATGTTAGGAATGCACCTTCTTTTTCAGGATTTACAACTGTTGGTTTAGTTGGTTTTGTTTCAGGTGTAATAGGTGGAGTTACAGGTTTTATCTCGGGATCAACCGGAGGGTTAACTGGTTTAATTACATCTGATAAATTTTCAAGATATACAGTTTTTTTAATATTTTCACCTATCTTTGTGTTAAGGGAGATAGATGCATTTTGATATCCTTCACTTGAAAAGGTCATTATTTGTTTTCCAGTGTGTATAGGATAATTTCTTAATTCACCATTTGAATTAGTAGTAAAAGTACCGCGATTATTTATTACTATATGTTTATTTGGCAAAATTCTTCCTGTTTTAGAATCTCTAAATTCTAATGTTAAAATCGCAGAATCTTTTTTAGGATTTACAACTGTTGGGTTAGTTGGTTTTGTCTCAGGAGTAATAGGTGGAGTTACAGGTTTTGTCTCAGGATCAACTGGAGGTGTAACATCATCTATTTTTTCAAGATAAATAGTTTTTTCTAGATGCTCATTAGGAGAGATCTCTAATGAGATAGATTTATCTTTATACCCTTTTAATGAAATGGTTAATATTTGCTTTCCTAATGATATTGGGAATTCTTTTAACTCACCATTTCTATCAAAGCCAAAATTTTTTTCTGATTTTATTTCCAAATTTTCCAAAAGCCCATCTTGATTAGTATAAAACATGTATACTCCATTTATTCCTATCTTGTCACTTTCTAATACTTTATTAGTATTTGCATCTATAAATTTTAATGTTAGTAACGCATCTTCTTTATCTGGATTTACAACTGTTGGGTTAGTTGGTTTTGTCTCAGGAGTAATAGGTGGCGTTACAGGTTTTATATCGGGATTAACCGGAGGTGTAACATCATCTATTTTTTCAAGATAAATAGTCTTTTCTAGATGCTCATTAGGAGATAAATCCAAAGATAAATTTATCTCTTTATATCCTTGTACTAAAAACTTTAATTTTTTTAGGGTTGTTGGTAGTACTATTTGAGACTTTAAATGCTCATTATTGTATCGATTACCTAAAAATTTTCCATCATCCCCTATTATTGTGAAAATATTTATTAATGGCTTGTCCGTGAAACTTTGATCATCAATTATTTGTAAGATCTTATTAGTTACTACTTTACCTGTTTTAGCATCTATAAGTTTCAATGCTAAGAATGCATTTTCTTCTTCTTTAGGTTTTACAATAGGTGGTTTAGTTTCAGGTATAATTTCAGGTTTTATTGGATGTAAATATAGAGTCTCATAAAGGTGTTCTCCAGCAGCTGCTTCTACAGGCATACCGGCAGCTTCATATTTAGTACTTGACCATTCAATTATGTCGTGACGAGGACGAAGTTGAATGTTTACAATTTCTCCATTTTTATTAGTAATAAAAGTAGTTGCTGATTTATCACCAGAAGAGATAGAAAAACTTTCTCCTTCTATTACTTTATTTGTACTAGAATCTATAAATTTTAATGTTAAAAACACAAAATTTTCATCAGGATTTTCTATTTTTTCAAGATAAATGTTTTTTT
Organism: Sarcina sp.; assembly: GCA_051650825.1. Classification (GTDB taxonomy): domain Bacteria; phylum Bacillota; class Clostridia; order Clostridiales; family Clostridiaceae; genus Sarcina. The sequence continues at coordinate 3,227 of JBOFRC010000168.1, forward strand.
CTAGATGCTCATCGGGAGATAAGTTTAAAGATATAGATTTATCTTTATATCCTTCTATTGAAAACTTTAATTCTGTAAGAGTTATTGGTACTATTAGTTGTGAATCTAAAAGCTTATAGTTATCTATACCTATAAACTGACCATCAGTATTAAGGTATGTGCCAATAACTAACGATTTCTTAGGATCAGAAGTTTTACCTTTTATTAATAATTTTCTATTAGATATTAATTTGTCTGTTTTAGCATCTAAGAAGTTTAATGTTAGGACTGCAGATTCCTCATCTTCTTCATCTTCTTTATCTGAATTTGTAAATTTTTTCATATATATAGTTTCTTCAGATTTTTTTCCGGGTTCAGTTGTTATAGGTATAACTACAGGACCATAATTTTCACTAAAAATTTTAAGTTGATAATGTCCTGGAACTACTTTAATATCTTTTATTTCACCATTTTCATCCGTAACCAAAGGTGTAGGGCATTTGTCTAAATAGGAAATAAACATAGTTTCATTTGAGCCCACATCTCTAAACTTTAATGTTAATAATGCAAACTCCTCATCTGCATCTATAGTTGTTGGATTAGTTGGTTTAGTTTCAGGTGTAATAGGTGGAGTTATAGGTTTAATTTCTGGTTTAACCGGCCTAGTTACATCTGATATTTTTGAGAGATATATAGTTTTTTGAATTTCTTTTCCGGGTTCTGCTAAAACTTCAAAGGTTAGAGTTTTATAACCTAGACTTCCAACTGTAATTAGTTGCTTTCCGAATATTGTAAGTTTTTCTTCTATATCGCCATTTTCGTTAGTAATACTGCTACTAGAGTATGTTTCATCAAAATTTACAAATACAGGTTCGGATGATAATGTTTTGTTAGTTTCCTCATCTATAAATTTTAATTTTAGGGATGTATATTGTTTTTCTGGATTTACAATTGTTGGATTAATTGGTTTTGTCTCAGGATCAATTGGAGGTGTAACTGGTTCACTTACATCTGATAATTTTTTTAAATTTATAAATTTAAAAAGATTATCCCCAGCGTTTATATCAAAAGATAAATACAAATCTTCGTACCCTTTAGCTGAAAATTTTAGAGTTTGTTTACCTAAAGAGATAGGGAATTCTTTAGTAACATTATCTTTTTTATCTAAAATAGTATGTTTTTTTGACGAGATCCTTAAGGGGGTTAAGTACCCTTTGGAATTGGTAGTAAATCCAAAAACATCATTTATTCCTATTAATTCATTTGGTAATACTTCACGTGTATCAGTATCAAAGAATTTTAAGTTTACTAATGCTGCTTTTTCATCAGGGTTTACAATTGTTGGATTAGTTGGTTTTGTCTCAGGACCAACTGGAGGCGTAACCGATTCACTTACATCTGATAAGTTTTTTAGAAATACATATTTGTCTAATGTATCTCCGATTTCTATGTCAAGAGACAGAGATATATCCTGATATCCTTTCATTGAAAATTTTACAGTTTGTTTGCCTAAAGATAGTGGAAACTCTTTCATAACATTATCTTTTTTATCTAAAATATTATGTTTTTTTGATGTGATTCTTAAGGTGTCTAAGTACCCATCGGAATTAGTAGTAAATCCAAAAACATCATTTATTCCTATTAATTCATTTGATAATATTTCACGTGTATTAACATCTACGAATTTTAAGTTTACTAATGCTGCTTTTTCATCAGGGTTTACAATTGTTGGATTAGTTGGATTTATTTCAGGGGTAATAGCCGGAGTTACAGGTTTTGTTTCAGTATCAACTGGAGGTGTAACTGGTTTAATTACATCTGATAATTTCTTTAATAGAATAACTTTTTGAATATGTTCGCCTGGTTCTGCCGAGATATCTAGATATTCAGTTTTATAACCAGGGCTTGAAAGTTTAATTACATCCTGATTTGGGATTGGTTTAAATTTAAATTTTAATTCACCATCTTGATCGGTAGTCAAATCAGTAAATAATTCATCAGTATAAGAGAGTTTTATATCCTGATTTGTTAAGGGTTTATTTGTAGTAACATCTATAATTTTTAATGATAATAATGAAAGTTTTTTATCTGTATTTATAATAGTTGGTTTACCTTCAGAATCAACAACTGGAGTTGTTGGCTTTATTTCAGGATTAACTGGTTTAGTTGCATTTGTTTCGTCTTCTTCTTCCTGCTCTAGTTGCTGTAGCTTTATAGAAAATTCTACTTTGTTACCTGGTTTAATGGTAAGCGGTAATACATATTTTTCATAACCATCAACATCTATTACAAATTTTTGATAGCCAGATGGAATTGGAAATTCTATCAATCCGTTGCTATTAAGAGTAATTATTTTTGATTCACCAGTTTTAGAATTACTTATAGAAACTTTTTTATTTGCCAATGCTTTTTTCGTTGCATTATCTTTTAATTCTAAGACCATAGTAGCTTTTTCTTCTTTTTTAGTAGTTTCTTCGAAGTATACAGTTGCATATGCAGATTCAGAACCTATGTCTAGAGTTATGTCAGAATTTTCATAACCTTCAGCTTCAAATTTTATTTTTTTATCTTTTTCTTGTGGTACTAGATAAGTAGCTTCCCCAAATTGATTTGTAATGATGAATTCTTCATCATCGACTTTTATTCTTTTATTTTTCATAGGTTCATTTTTTTTAGAATCTATAAATTGTAAATATATAGTTTGTTTAGGAATAGAATCCTGTTTTCTTAAATCTGAACTACTATTAACTTCTAATAAATTAGATTCTACTACTATAGATTTCTTTTTCTCTTTTTCGAAGTCAGTTCGATTAGTATCTGCTTTTGCAACAATATTATTAGTTGCTAGAATAGCTCCTGTGGCTGCAAGTGCTATAAGTGCAGATAATTTACTCTTATTCATATATGTATCCTCCCTAGATTAAAAATTGATACTTTAAATCAAATATTAATAATTTAATAAATATAATTTTGTGCATTAATTAGTATCAATAAATTACTAAATTTGGTTTATTTAGAAAAATGAAATTGAATAATTTGATTTGATACGCTTTTCTCAACTATACTTTTGATTACATAAAAGTGTCAAAAAAACTAAATTTTCGATGTATAAAATTTGAATAATAAAATGGAAATGTTTTCACATTATAGTAAAGAATTCTTTATAAATTTAATATAAAAAATGCATTTAAAGTATCAAATATATAAAATTAGACATCTTTTTATATTAAATGGATTAAAAAATATTTGACAGTTTAATAATAAACTAATTTTAGTTAATTAATTAATATATGCATAAATATGAACTTTGTATATTAACAAATAGTTATTTATTAATATTATTATTAATAATTTGTTATTTTACTGAC
>JBOFRC010000169.1:0-2372 GCA_051650825.1 Sarcina sp.
CAGCTGCTGATGCTTCAGTCTGGACCGACTCACTGACACTGACGTTACATATAAATGTGCTTTCTAGGAGACGGGGTTGATCAACATCTTTTTGGATGTTCTGCTAGCTTGTGATGCTACAGTGACTTCCTGTTTACAGAGTTGATTGCTCCTGATTGGACAGCGCTACAGATTTACACTTTACTAAAGTCTTTACTAGCTGAGACATTTCTTAAGTTTTAATGGTGCAACCTGATTTAGTAAATCACTAGTTTGAAACTGGTTAGTCGTTACTGAGAACTCAGAAAAACTTTATGTTGAGACTCAGACACAATCCTGGTCTCTGTTCAAATGGTGTCAGTGTTTTTATAATAAAGCAATTTAAATGCATTTCTTTTTTTGTTAGGCCACTAACCCTTTGGAAAGCCCGATAACCAGTTCCATTCTAATGTTATTTGCTAGATTGATGTAAATATATAAACGCATGATATAGCGTTCAAATATTTACAGTTTTTTCTTTGTTTGCCTGAAACCAAACCTACACCCTTGCTCATAAGAATAATGACAATTCACTGCATAACACATCTTTTAGCCTTAAGGTGTTCTGCTGTCACGATCCCTACACCTCCTAGTGCACCTCCCACTGCAGCTCCTGCTGCAAGTCCTGCTGGGATCCCAATTATGCTCCCAGCAAAGTGAGAAACTGCTGCTCCGAGACCTGCTCCAGCCAGAGCAGAGCCGTTAACAGCGAGTGCGATTTTCCTCCGAACTCCAGAACGTTTTCCTTCGTTCTCAGGCTTTCCTCCATTTTTCTGAACCATGGTGTCGATCTTCTTCAGAAGCTCGGTGACTTGAGACAGATTCTGATCAGTGTTGTCAATAACATGGCATCCCCCGTTACATTCATTGACAGTGTTTTTGAGATCACTGTTTTCTTCAACAAACTTTTCTATAGTTGTGTTCTTCATTTCATCTCCATGGGTGAACAAAACCATAGTGCGGTTTACCACATTTTCACCGAAGGTGTTCTTGATAATCTGAAATATGCCCTTTTCAGCATCATGAAATTTGTCCAAACAGGAAAGCACAAACAGGATCACATAAGGACCAGCAAGCGAGACACGTTTCTTGAGCTCCTCCACCACCTCCTCATCTTCTTTATCTGCGTTACACAGACCTGGAGTGTCGACAATAACCACGTTTCGTCCTCCGATCTTTACTTCTTCCTTCTTACATTTTTCTGTTCCAGGGAGAAAACCCCTTTGACATTCAGGATCAGTTTTCTTATTTTCCTCTGAGCTCCTCAGGAAGGTGTTCATGACTGCAGTCTTCCCAACTTTAACCTTCCCAACGAGCACAATCCACAGCTCTGATTGGGCTGTTGGAAAATATTACACAAACATCAGTGGTGGACAAAGTAATCTGATCTTTTAATGCAGTAAAAGTAGCAATACCACAGTATAGAAATACTCTGTTTCAAGTCATGCTTTAAAAATTTTACTTAGGGGGACAGTTCACCCCAAAATTAAAAATATGTTTTCCTATTTTCCTCTTACCTGTAGTGCTATTTGTCCATCTAGATAGTTTTGATGTGAGTTGCTGAGTTTTGGAGATATTGGCAGTAGAGCTGTCTGCCTTTTTTGAATATAATGGGACTATATGGCACTCGGCTTGTGGTGCTCAAAGCGCCAAAAAACAGGCGTAGCCAGCGGATATCCCGATAACAGATAACGGATATCCGGGCCAAGACTACTTCTTCCGTGTGCCGGTCATTGTTTACTGTCCAATTAGCGATCTGGTAACCCATCGGCTATCGTCTGACGACGATTTGAATGCAGATAAATTAAACAAACCTAATAAAAAGCTAATCTCTAGGATTCCGAGATGGATAAGCTACATCGGTGTCAAATGTGATGTGATGTGGTCAATACTACCGAAACCAAAGTCTTGTCTCTCACCTACAGATTCTGAATTCATAATGCAGAATGTAGATATCTGTTTATAGAGATTACAATAGCATCAACTATCATAATTATGCAGACGACACCCAAATTTACCTTGCTCTGTCACTAAGCGACTTGATTCCCATAGATTCTCTCTGCAAGGGAATGGAACAAATAAATAATGATTGGATGTGACTCCAGCTAAATGCAGATAACAGAGATTTGGTGCAAAAGAAGGAAGACCAAGAATTATCGCTCATCTCAACTCCAAAAACCAAAAACCCAGTCAGTGTAATCTTGGACTCAGAGTTAAACTTTAACGGCCACATCAAATCAATTACAAAGTCTGCATTGTAGCATCTTAAAAACAGCAAACATCATGGGATTCATGTCCACGCAGGACAGGAGAAAGTAATCCATGCTTTAATTTTCAGCAGGTTAGAATAATGT
>JBOFRC010000170.1:0-4877 GCA_051650825.1 Sarcina sp.
TGAGTGGAATATTATCGTAATTTAAGATAATATTAAGACAAGATAAGAAACAAAGGAGGATAACAATGAAAATAAGCCCATTGAAGTTAAGACGAATAAATCTTGGTATTAATTCACTACAAGCTGCTCAAGCTATGAAAATAAGCAAGAGTACATTTTATAAATTAGAAGGAGGGCATACAAGTCCATCAGCGAAATTAATTGCAAGAATAGCTAAAACTTATCGATGCTCTATTGATGAGATATATAAGGATTTGAATATTATTGGATGATATTAAGGAGTGAAACAAATGAAGAATGTTGTCAATATAAACAGTATAGAAAGAGAAAGTAATTTAATAGAAAGAACTAATAAAATTATAGAAGGGATTAATGATCCTATTATTTTTGAATCAGAAGAATTTGGACAAGTTAGAACTATACAAATAGATTCAGAAGTTTGGTTTGTAGGAAAAGATATAGTTGAGAGACTAGGATATAAAAATATATCAGATACATTAAGAAAACATGTAGATGAAGATGATAAGGGAGTAGCAAAATGCGATACCCTAGGAGGTAAACAAAACTTAATAATAATTAATGAAAGTGGTCTTTATAGTTTAATACTAAGTTCTAAATTACCTAATGCTAAAAGATTCAAAAGGTGGGTTACTTCAGAAATTTTACCGAGTTTAAGAAAAACAGGTATGTATGAACTACCAAAAGACTTAGGGGATTTTGAAGATATTATGATAGCTCAATTACAGGAGCAGAAAAATATCAAGCAGCAACTTAACCAAGTGAATTATAGAGCTTTGCAGCTAGAGGCTAAAATAGATAATTTACCTTTGTTAGCAGCAGACAGTAATGAATTAACTGCAGTAGCAAAAAGAAAGATAGTTGGATTACTAGGTGGTAAAGGAGCTCCAGCATATAAGCTGTTTAATAGAAAGGCATTTAGTGATTTATATCATGAGTTGCATAGACAATTTGACGTTAATAAAATTTGTGCAATAAAAAGAAAAGATTTAGATGAGGCAAAGGAAATAGTTAAGAATTATATACTGCCAAGAAAGCTAAAAAAGGATGTGGAGATAGCCAATAATCAAATGATATTAAGCGTATAATGATAAAACTTTTTGAATAGATATTAATAATGGAGGTGTTTCAGATGGAGTATAAAAAAGTTTGGCATTTTGGGACTGATAAAGCAGATGTTTATATATATGAGCCTGAATTAGGAATGACACATGAGGAGACTCAGGAATACCTAGATAGAGAAGTTGCTCCTATATTAGGTAGAATGGCTAGAGGTATACAACGAGATTACGAGGAGCTATGTAAAAAGGGATACAAAGGATCATTTAATGATTTTTATGAACAAAGAACGAAGGAAAGAAGAGTGAGGGAAAGGGTAGCAGAAGCTAAGGCTATCGGATTAAAAGATGTTACACATTTATTTTACCCTGACAAGGCTTAGGTCCTTGTTATATTAAAGAGTAAAAATGGACAAGCTTATCAGTATATTATATGTACTTGATTTAAAATTATGACTGAAAGAAGGTAATCAAATGAATTTTGTGATTAAGTGTAAAGCGAGAGATTTACGTGAAATGATTAAATTAGCTTGGGAAAAAGCAAAAGAGAAAGAACTAAAAGGAATTTAGGAGGAACTATCATGGCAGATAATCAAAAGTATTATTACTTAAAAATTAAAGAAAATTTTTTTGATAGTCCAGAAATTAAAGTATTAGAGGCAATGCAAAATGGTTATAAATATTCTAATTTACTTTTAAAATTATATCTTAAATCATTGAAGTTTGGAGGAGCATTAAGATTAAATGAATTTATACCTTATAGTCCTGAGATGATTGCAGCAGTAACTAATATAGATATTGATACTGTTAAAATAGCATTTAATTTATTTAAAGATTTAAAACTTATTGAAATGTTAGATGATGGAACAATATATATGTTAGATATTCAAAGTTTTATTGGTAAAAGTTCATCAGAAGCTGATAGGAAGCGAGTTTATAGAACAGAAATTGCAACTAAAAAAAATGAATTATTAACAAATGGACAAATGTCCGACAAAAGTACACCAGAGATAGAGAAAGAGATAGAGATAGAGTTAGATATAGAGATAGATAATATAAATTTGATTCCTGATAATCTGCAACGAGTGGCAGATACTTGGAACTCACTAAATCTTACAAAAATTAAGTCCATAAAAGGTAATAGATTAAAATTACTAAATTCAAGAATTAAAGAAGTTGGAATAGAAGGTGTAATAGCAACAATTGAATCAATACAAAAGAGTAGTTTTTTAAGAGGACAAAATGAAAGAGGATGGACCATCAGTTTTGATTGGTTTTTAAAGCCTAATAATTTCTTAAAGGTGCTAGAAGGTAACTATATTGATAAAGGAAAGGGGGATTTAAATGGGAACAGGAATAATGGCACTAGACAAAATACTTCAGATGCATCTACATTCAAGGGAACAGATAGATCAAGTGAAATCAAGCTTACGGATGAAGAAAGAGCCAAACTTGACGAAGAACTTATGTAGTGAAGCAGTTTGTGATAAATGTAATGGTACAGGCTTTGTATTCAATGATAAAAAAGATAGTTATGCAAGATGTGAGTGCTATAAGATTGCTAGAGTAAAGGAAATGTGGGAGCGTAGCGGAATATCATTAAATGATATGGATAAGAATTTTAAAGATTTTATTCCTTGGAATAATAGTGTTGCTGAAATGAAAGAGATAAGTATGCAGTATTATAAAGAATTTGAAGCGATAAGATATAAAAGAAAAAATTCATTATTACTATGTGGTAATCCAGGGTGTGGTAAAACACATCTTGAATTAGCATTAGCCAATAACTTTGTTAAAAACAAAGGAATAAAAGTTATTTATATGCCATATAGAGATGTGATTACATCAATAAAGCAAAATATGTTGGATGAAAATAATTATTTGAAAAAGATAGCTAAATATAAAGAGTGTGATCTATTACTAATAGATGATTTATTTAAAGGCAAAGTTACTGATAGTGATATAAACATAATGTTTGAAATTATAAATTATAGGTATTTAAATAATTTGCCTATGATGATAAGCACAGAGTTTAATTCTGATAAGCTTTTAAATTTTGATGAAGCACTTGGAAGTAGAATCATAGAAATGTGTAAGGATCATATGAAAGAAGTTGTAGGAAGAGAAAATAATTTTAGACTTAGATAAACAGAGGAGAGTTAAGCATGAGTAATAAGTTTTGGGAAGAATTAAAAGACTTACTAGATAAGAGAGTAATAGTATATTTTAGGAATACCAGTTGTGAAGGTAAATTAGTGCAAGTGGATAGTACACAAGTATTAGTAGTGGGTAAAGATAAGATGTATCACTATATATCATTAGAAGAATTTGAAGGGTATGAGAGAAAGTTATGGTAATGAATTATCAAATAGCAGTAGAAGTGCTAAGAAGATATAGAAGAATTAAAGAGCCTAATAAGTATGAAGTGAAAAAAGCTTTAGATGCTTTTGTGTATTTATATTTTTCGAATATGAATGTTAAAGATATTATAGTCCAATGTGGATATACAAAGCAGGAGTTGATTGATTTAAAGTTAATAAGGAGATAGCAAGATATGATTACTAAGGATGAAAGAAAGAAGATATTAAATATTTTTGCAGCTTATGATAATTTAACTTTTTTGCGAGTTGTAAGAAAAATTGATAGTCAAGATATAACTTTTAAAGAACTTCAAGATTTATATAAAGCTTGGAGAAAAGAATACATGAAAAATAGAACTAATAAAAAGAATTTGAGTCTTGATGAATTTGCAAAAATGATTGCAAGTAGTTCAAAAAACAATACGACTAGTGATGATGTGAAAATGTTAGTACTACTGAAAAAGAAACAGATTGCTTTAAGTAAAATTTATGAATTAACAGGATTAACACAAGGAAGAATTTATTATATTTTCTCTATAGGTTTAATGTATGGAATTTTTGAGAGAACAGAAAAAGGAAAAATAATATGTACAAGCTAAATTGGGAGATGGATAAAATGCAAAAGGAATGTAGATATATTGGATTATTAGATGAAAAAGGAGAAGTATGTGGAAGTATAAAACTAGAATTTGAAATGGATAATTCAATAGATGATAAACAATTACTAAGAGATATGAGTGAAAATAAAGATTTATATAGTGACGTTTTTAATACTGAAGTTAAGAACTTAAAACTATTAACAAAAGAAGAATATGAAAATGAAGATTAGAGTATTTAGATAAAGGAAAAGCTACTAGGAATAGCACCTCCTAGTAGCAAAAAAGTTAAGAAACATGAGTGAAAATCGTTTCTATGTTTTAAGTATAACATAACTAAAGAAAAGTTAACAAGGAGTTGAAGTTAATGACAAAAGAAGAGTTTGTGAAGCAAGTACTTATAGATCAATATGAGAAAAAACTAAAAAAGCGTAGAGAATTTTTATATAATGCAGCAGATCTCCACTTAATTAATTCAACCAAGGTTTGCAGAAATAGAGTTGAAAGGAGAAATAGACATGGCAAATAAAAAATTAGATTATAAAACACGAAGAGAAATCTTAGATTTATATATAGCAGGGTATTCAAAGAAATATATAGCCAAAAAATTTAATTTAAATAGTGATTATATAGGGCATATAATACATTCGAAGTTTACTAAGTTATTGGATATACAATAATGTACTAATTTATAAGTGAGGTTAATAAATGAAAGACGAGTTATTTAGAAGAACAGAAAAGAAATTATACAATTATTTTGATAGAGATAGAAAAATACAGAGCTATACGAAAAAGGTAGATGCTTTACAAAGGTATTTAAATGATTTAGATGAAAAAATTAGGAC
>JBOFRC010000171.1:0-20813 GCA_051650825.1 Sarcina sp.
TAGGTAATCCCATTATATTTAATTCTGCACTCGAATCCCATGTAGCTAAATTTCTAGCTATATATGGATCTTTTAAAACAAAATATAATGTACTTAGACTTGTATATATTAATACCGGAACACTTATTTTCAAAAAAAAGTTAGCTACCTTAACTTTTTTATAAAAAAAGAAATCATAAATATATATTGGAACAAAATTAACTAAAACCATTAACGTATTTTTTATCGAAGTTATTATTGAATTAGAATAAATATTAAATATTAAATAACCTATTAAAAAAATTAATAAAACTAAATATTTAAAATATATCTTTTTCGGAAAACTAAAAAATATACTAAATAAAAATAATATACTAAATAAAAATAACAAATATTTGAATATCAATATTTTAGGATATAAAATCATAGTAATAATGTATGGGATAGTACATATTAATTGTATTTTTATTTTAGACATCATTTTCTCCCTCAAATAAAATCTCTATTTTTTTTAAAATGCATCTATTTTTTGTAGATAGATATTCGTCAAATTCAAATAGAGAATTTAAATTTTTTTCATTTAATATAAGTTTAATATAAGTTTCAATATACTCTAACTTTTCTACCAAAATTCCATTTTTAGAGTTTATAATTTTCGAAAAACATCCACAATCATATGCTATTACAGGTGTTTGAAGAATTACAGACTCAGCAATACTTAGTCCAAAGCTTTCTGTTTTAGACGCTGACACATATAAATTAGAATTTTTAATATAAGGATATGGATTACTTAAATAGCCTGTAAAAAAAACACTTTCATTCAAATTATATTTTAAAATTAACCTTTCTAAACTTTTTCTTTCTGGTCCATCTCCAATAATATAAAAATTCATGCTATATCCTTGAGATTTTAAATTAAAAATAATTTTTATTAATTTATCAATTTGTTTTAATTTATCAAGCCTTGATACAGTTACAACCGTAAATTTATCAAATTTAATATTAAACTCTTCACTTTTTGCAATTATTTCTTTAATAGGAAGCAAATTCTCTATAACTAAAGATTTTTCCCTTGAAATAATATTTAAGGAATCAAAAATTTTACTCATATCCTCTGAAACATTTATAACTTTATTAAATTTTTTATATTCTGCATTATTAATTCTATTATTTAAGTTATAATCTTTATAATTAACATGTATCCATGCTACCTTTTCTTTAGCTTTTATTTTTTCTAAAACAAATTTATTATATCCAAAGTATAAAGAATTACTAGAAACATTATTTGAATATGAAATAGCTAAATCATAATTTTCTAAATTTTTTTCAAAAAAAAATAACATTTTAAATATACTATTACTACCAAATAAGCTACATGCTACAGCTAAAAGCTTTCGTAGTCCCCAGAAAAAAAAATTTTTTTTCTTACATTCCTTACTACTCATAGAAATATATTTTAAAGGCCCTCTTGCTACTAATATTTTAATATTATTGTTAAATTTATATTCAATTGTTTCATTAAACAAAAATAACTCTACATCATATTTTGTGTAATCTATATTGTTGATTAAATTTACTAGCGAGCTTTGAATTCCTCCTACTCTTAAAGAATCATTAACGATTATTATCTTCTTCATGTCTCCTCCATACTTCTATATATCTTGTCTAGCTTTCCGTCCATTATTTCCCATGAGTATTTTCTTTTATATAAATTTTGCATTAATTCTTTTTTCATTTTCCACTCTTCTTTTTCTACCAATATATCTTTTAACGCTTTTTTCAAAGATTTTTGATTATAGTCAATACAATATCCTATATTATATTTTTGAATAATATCATCCATCCCCGTATTTTTTGCCATTATTATTGGTTTTCCTAACATTAAAGCCTCATAAAACTTATTGGGAGCTGAATACCTATGATTTCTAATAGACGGATTATAAATTGCTAACAAAATATCACATCTAGATTCAATCTCTAAAACTCTTTTATACATCACTTTCCCATAAAAAATTATATTATTGTTGTCCTCGCTAAATTTTTTAATTTTATCTTCTAAACATCCAAATCCACCAATATGCAACTCATAATTTTTTTGTTCTATTACAAATTTGCAAATTTCCTCTAAAAATCTATCATTCGATAAAATCCCTATATAAACTAATTTTATTTTTTCATTTTCTACTTTTCTTTCAATTGAACTAAGTTGTTCATATTTAGGAGAATTATGAATGACATATAAATTTTTAGGTTTGCTACCATTAATTTGTTCTTTTCTTTTTTCTGTACAGATGATTGTAGCATCTGAATTATTAATCATATGAAAATCTATTTTTTTTATGAAATTTTTCAATTTTTTAGGCACATTAAAAGCATCGATATAAAAATCAAAAATATCGTAAATGTATTTTTTACCATAAACCTTTTTCATAATATATCCTAATAAAACAGTATCAAAATCACAGCAATGAATAATATCATATTTATTCCTATTACTAAACAAATATTTTAAAGCAGCCACCTGAAATTTAAGTAATGGAATGATATTTTTTTTAAACCCCCCCGAAAATTCTGCCTGTATATTAACCCAAATAAAATTTGTATGATTATTTAACTCTTTGTTTTCTTTACTATCTAGTGCTAAACATTCTCTATTCCAAGCCAAAATATTAACCTTATAACCTTTATTGACTAAGGATATAACTTCTTTTTCTACTCTTGGATCTGGCATCACAGGATTTGAACGTATAAATATAACTGTTTTCATTTTTCCCCCTTTAAATTTTTTCATATAAATTACACATCTGTTTTCCAATTACGGCTTTACTAAATCCCTCAATTTTTTTCATATTAAATTTATTGCGTGTATAACTATTTTGATTTACAAACTTTTTTATTCCTAGAATTAAATCATCTAAATCATTTTCTTTGAATAAAATTCCACTTTTTTCATTAGATATTAAATCTATATTTCCTCTAATATTGGAGCATATTATAGGTACTCCCTGTACCATTGCTTCCATTAAGGCTACTGGTAGTCCTTCTTGCCGTGATGGGAAGATAAAAAGATCCGCTATATTTAAAAGTTCCCTTATATCTGTCCTATAGCCTAAAAATTGTACACATCCCTCTAAATTATGCATTTTAACTAAGCTTTTCAATTCCAATTCTAATTCCCCTATTCCACAAATCAAATATTTAATTTTTATATCTTTAATTTTACTTAACGCATTAATAACTAATTCATGATTTTTTCTAGGAATCAATTCTCCTACTGATAAAAAAACAAGTTCATTCTCTATCCCTAATTGAGATTTTTTCTCATTTTTATTGAATTTTGTACATTTAGTAACATCTACCCCTATTCCTGGAACATATAAAATCTCTTTTGCCTTCATAAACTTTTTTGCAAGGAAAAAATCTTCTCTATTAATAGTAATTAATGTATCTGTAAAAAATGAACAAATCCACTCTACAGGAAAATATATAAGCCAGTTTTTAATTGGAGCTCCTTTATAAAAATGAAACCCATGTGCTGTATATATTACTCTTAATCCATTTTTTCTATATGTTATACTAGCTAATCTAGTCAAAACTCCACCAATCGGTGAATGGCAATGTATAATATCATAATTTCCACTTTTAATAATTTTTAATAACCATTTATAAGCTTTTATGTTTTTTTTATTAATTATAGTTCTAGAAAAAGAAACTTTATGAATCTCTACATTGATATTCTTTAACTCATTCTCAAAATCTTTTATTTTTTTTACAGACATTGTACTTCCTATATCAAAATTTGCAGCAATTTCTACTGAATAACCTAATTTTTGAAGTAATTTAATATTTTCCATATTAAATTGTTTTATCATTGATGCTACTGAAGCAACTTGTAACGCTTTTTTCATATTCCCTCCTAGAACTAATTAAATGAAATTTTTGAGAGCTATAAATATTATTAGTAAGTAATTTTATACTATTTTCATGTAAGAATTGTTTTTTAAATATTTTTTTATTAAGTATATAAATAAATTTAATAAGTATTTTGGGTAAAATAATTTTAGGCCTCTTATTTTCCATAGCTAAAAGGTTATTAAAATTATACTCATTCAAATCTGATATATTATAAATTTCAAATTTTTCAAAATCATAATTATTAATAATATATTTAACAACTTCTATTATCTTAGTTATATTACACAAACTAAGTTTTACCATCCCATCGCCCACTTTATATGGTATGCCTCTAATGCTTGTTCTACGCTCTATATTCAACCTAAAATTATTAGAATATACTGGAGCAAGCCTCAAAATAGTATAATTTTTTTTACAATTTTCTATGATGTACTCTTCTGATTTTCTTTTTGCTATTGCATAAGGACTTCTCGGGTTACACTTATCTGTTTCAAGATATATATCTTTATCTATTTCTTCACCGTAGACAGAAATTGTACTTATAAATATAAAGTTTTTCAAATTTTCAAGCTTATTTGCAATATCACTTATATATTTAGTCGCTTCAAAATTAACTTTCATAAAATTATCTTTAGATAAATCATTTCCCTTATTATGAGCAAGTGCAGCACAATGAATTATAAAATCTACATCTGTATTCTCTTCAAATATTTTTTTTAATTCACTTTTATTAGTAATGTCACAAGAGTAATATTTATCGCACCCTTGATATTCTTTTCTTCGTCCTATTCCTATAATTTCATGTTCCTTTTGAAGAATAGTAGAAAGATAGCTTCCTACTATTCCATAAACACCAGTTATTAAAATTTTCAAAAGCTTTACTCCCCTTACTTTTTCACTTTATCTTTCTTATTTCCACCCTCTACAACACCATCACTTTTAGCTACACTTGCTATAGTCATAAAGATTATTTTTATATCTACCCAAAAGCTTTTTATCTTTATATATTCCTCATCAAGTGTTACTTTTTCCTCTATAGGCAGTTCATCTCTTCCATTTATTTGTGCCCATCCCGTTAATCCTGGGACAAGCTTATGAACTTCCTTTTCTGTCCTTAACGCTATTAGGTCATCTTGATTGTAAAGTGCTGGTCTTGGTCCTACTACACTCATTTCACCTTTTATAATATTGAAAAGTTGAGGTAATTCATCAAGGCTTGTCTTTCTTAAAAACTTACCTATGGGAGTTATCCACTTATCAGGATTATCTAAAAGATGTGTTGCTACATTTGGTGTGTCTATTCGCATTGTTCTAAATTTATAAATTTTAAATTCTTTATTGTTTTTTCCAATTCTTCTTTGTGCAAAAAAAATTGGTCCTTCTGATGTACATTTGATAATTATACTTACCACCAAAAGTATTGGTGATAATATAATTATTCCTATGAGACTTGATATAAAATCAAATAACCTCTTCACTTTTAATACCCTCATCAACTTTATTTTTAATATTTATTTAATGAAACTTTATTATTGCAATTTTATTATTTTTTAATCTTTTCTTATATAGGTAGGAACTAATTCTTGTAGCTTATTTTTTAATGCTTCATTTCCTTCTTCTTCACCTATTTTTATCATTCCATAGAAATTTTTTCTTAGATTATCAACATCAAAATCTGCTGGCTTTGCTATGAATATTTTTTCATGTTTTGTTTCTTCTAGGCCTTCTTCATCCATCAAAAGTTCTTCATATAACTTTTCTCCTGGTCTTAGACCTACTTCTTCTATGCTTATATCAATACCCGGCTCATATCCTGATAGCTTTATAAGATTTTCTGCAAGATCGTATATTCTTACTGGTTCTCCCATATCAAGAACAAATATTTCTCCACCACTTGCAAATCCCCCAGCTTGAAGAACAAGTTGAACTGCTTCTGGTATTAACATGAAATATCTTGTTATGTCTTTATGTGTTAGTGTTATTGGTCCACCTTCTTGTATTTGTTGTTTAAATAGTGGTATTACTGAACCATTACTTCCCAATACATTTCCAAACCTTACTGCTACAAACTCTGAGTTTTTATTTTCTTTTTTAACTCTTGTTTGCATTCCTTGAACTATCATTTCACAATATCTTTTTGTAGCTCCCATAACATTAGTTGGATTCACTGCCTTATCTGTTGAGATAAGAACAAATCTTTCAACATTATATTTATAAGCTAAATCAGATGTATTAAATGTTCCTTTGATATTATTTTTTATTGCCTCAACAGGTGAAAACTCCATTAGTGGAACATGCTTATGTGCTGCTGCATGGAAAACTACTTCTGGTTTATACCTTCTAAATATATCTTCCATTCTCCATCTTTCTCTAACAGATGCTATAATTGCATGTTGTTTAAGATTTGGAGATTTACGCCTTAATTCATTTTGAATTTCATATGCATTATTTTCATATATATCTAGGATTAACAAAAGCTTTGGGTTATACCTTGCAATTTGTCTGCAAAGTTCTGATCCTATAGATCCACCTCCACCTGTAACTAAAACTGTTTTTCCTTCTAGATATTCACTAATTCCCGTCTTATCAAGTTTAATTTCATCTCTTCCAAGTAAATCTTTTAAGTCTACATCTCTCATTCCGCCAAGTGGCTTATTTCCTTCTATAAACTCTCCTATTCCTGGAATAATCTTAACCTTCTTCTTTGTTTCATTACAAATTTTGATAATCTCTTTTTTATCCTTTGAAGTTAGGGACGCAATTGCAATAAGAATCATATCTATATTTTCCTTTTTGACTACTTCTGCTATTTTGCCTCTTCCTCCATACACTTTTAATCCTCTTAAAAATGTATTAGCTTTTTCAGGATTATCATCAATTATAGCTACTGGTTTTAAATTATTTTTAATATCCTTTTCCATTTCATTTATAGCTAATGTTCCACATGACCCAGCTCCTATTACAAGAACTCTTTGACTAGAATTATCTAAAAATATAGTTCCATAAAGAAATAATCTTCTAATGATTCTATATGATAATCTAGCACCAGCTTGCATTGCAAAAATTAGAATTGTTGCAAATAAAGTTATAAATACAGGAATTTCTTTTGCAACTAAAAGGTCATAAAACATATTTACTATAAAGCCTAATGCTATAGCTATTCCACATCTTACAAACTCTTCAAATCCTGCTTCTCTCCACAAACTTCTATACATTTTAAAAAGTATCATCGGAACAATATATCCTATAGCTATGAATATAAAATGTTTTAATATTAGAGCATTATAATCATAATCTCCATTACCATAAAATCTTATAAAGAAACTAAAGAAATATGCCAAATATATTGCTATAAAATCTGTTAGTAACAATAATACTGATCTTAATTTCTTTCCTTTACCCAAAATCTTCTACCCCTCTAAAATTACTTTTTAAAAAAAGAAAAAAATCCTTTTTTCTTAGCCTTAACTTTATTGCCTTTAAAATCAACAACTTCATCATTAAGTACCTTATTAGAGTTATTTACCGTTTCTGCTATAAAATCAGGTTTTATTTCTTCAATTAACTTTTTATATTGTTTCATATTAGTATTTCTTTTTCCTGTGCCATGAGCATCTGAACCAATAAAGCTATAAATATCATTTTCAAGAAAAACCTGTGCAAGTTCCTTAGCTTCTTTTCCTAAAAGTCCACTTATACTATTAGCATTTAGCTGAAATAAACATCCAAGTTCACTATATTCATTTATAAGAGTTCTATCTTTTTGAAAGTCTCTATACCTTTCGGGATGTGCTATTATTGGAACTATTTTTTTCATTCTAAGTTCATATAATAAATCTTTTGCTTTTTCATCTATCTCACAAAGATTAAATTCAATAAGCATATATCTCGAATCATTTATAGTTCCTATTTCACCATTTACAAGTTGTTCTATGATAGACCTTGTAAGATAAACTTCTTGTCCATGATATATTTCAATATCTATTTCATTCTGCTTTGCAATAATTCTCATCTCATTCACTTTTTCTTTAACATCTTTAAACTCACACATAAATCTACCAAGGAAATAGTGAGGTGTTAGAACTATTTTTTTTGTTCTAGATTGCTCAGCTGTGCGTAGCATTTCTAGAGATATTTCTAATGTTTTTGCTCCATCATCAATTGCATAAACAATATGACTATGCATATCTATCATCATAAAAACCTCTCATACTATTTATCTTCATTGTAGTAGTAATAATATTGATTCTTACTATCTTTAGTATCAAAACCATTTAAGATTGTTCCAAGAATTTTTGCATTAACCTTTTCTAGTTCTTTTTTAGCTTGCAAGATATTATCCTTTTTAGTTTTTCCAGCCCTAACTACAAAAACTACCCCATCAGCTCTAGTTGAAAGAACCTGAGCATCTGTTACCGCTAATATTGGTGGTGCATCTAAAATGATATAATCATACTTTTCTTTAAGAACGTTTAGTAATCTTTTCATATTTTCAGACCCAAGCATCTCTGATGGATTTGGTGGTATAGTCCCAGAAGTTAAGATATGAAAGTTCTTTTTATATTGATGAATGCAATCTTTGATACTTTTAATTCCTAAAATAACTTCTGAAACTCCAGCTTCATTACTAAGCATAAACTTTTTATGTATGCTAGGTTTCCTTAAATCACAATCAATTAAAATTACATTTTTCCCATCTTGTGCAAATGATAATGCTATATTCCCAGAAGTTGTTGATTTACCTTCTTGTGGCTGTGAGCTAGTTACAACTATTATCTGCTTTTGCTCATCATAAGAAGAATATTGTATATTCGTTCTAAGATTTTTATACGCTTCTGTTGGAATTGATTTAGGCTCTTTTTCTACTATAAACATCTCTATTCCCCCTATTTCTTATCCATGTTAGGTATAGCACCTATTACTGGAACTCCTAGTAAACTCTCTAACTCTGACTTAGTTCTAACTGTGTTATCTAGGTACTCAAGTAAGAATGAAAGCCCTATACTAATCATAAGACCTAAAGCAAAACCTATTATAATGTTTAAAGTTTTATTAGGACTTATAGGATTTTGTGGCATTTGAGCTGCTTCAATAATTTGCACATTTCCATTTGGTATTAGATCTTTTGACTTGCTCATAAATGTATCTGTTATACTATTGATAACTGGTACTATCTCTGATTTATCTGCACTTGTATATTTAACTACCATGATTTGAGTATCTGAACTTGGCATTACACTAAGACCACTTTTCACTCTTTGAACATTTGACATATCTGAGTTTTGCTGGATATCTTTTAATCCTGACTTAATCAAATCATTAGTTTTAATAATTTCAGCATATGTTTTCATTAACTTCTGATACATAGAAATATCGTTACTATTGTATGCAGAATCTTCGCCTACTTTTTCTTCCTTACCTATAAACACTTTTACCTGCGTTTCATATTTTGGTTTTATAACAACAAAACTCAAAACACCAGCAATAAGAGTTGTTACTATTGTTATTAACGCAATAATTTTCCATCTCTTTTTTAATGCATAAAGTAAGTCTTCAATTTTAATAACTTCTTCGTTCATGCTACCTCCCAATAACTAGAATATTTTGTAAAATTTACGTCTGTATTATTATAACATTATTGATTTATCATAAGAATAACTATATAACCGCACAATTCGACATTAATGTAACGAAAAAATTATTAAAAATTTTATATTTTAAGCAAAAATTAATAAACTTAATTTCTACTTAAAATATACAACTATTAATTCCAATTATTTTTAAATTAAATAAAATTATTTTTAAGTTAAATTTAACTTTTAGCTACTTTTGCTAATTATAAAAACTTGTTAAAAATATAAAAACTAATTAAAAACTAATTGAAAATCAATTGAAAATGAATCTTTAAAAATATATCTTCAAATTTTTAAAAACTTATCTTTGATTTCTTAAAACATACCTTTGAATAGATTTAATATATTTTTTTGCTGTAGGATAGTCTCACTACAGCAAAAAACATAAATATAAGGCATCCTGCTAGAAAAGTTACAGAAAAAGGGATTTCTAATTCAAGAATCACTGAATAGCTTATGTTTAAAAAAAGTCCTATGCCTACTGCTATTCCAATATTTAAAAACTCATCAAAACTATCCTCTCTTGCTGCTTCTGTATATAACTTAAAAATCACCATTGGTATAATATATAAAATAACTATTATATAAATATTTTTTGAAAACCCTTCAATATATACTATTAAATTTTTCTCTCCATACTTTAGAAAAAAACTTAATAGATAAACTCCAAATATAGCTACTATATCTGCTAAAAACAATATAATAGTTCTTATCTTTTTCCCCTTCTCCAAACCTTTCCCTTTCTTTCATAACACTTTTTAAATTTGTAATCATAACTTTTTTCTTTTTATTTCTGCTTCACTTCTAAAACAGATTTCTTATTTTCCATTTCATACTTTTAAAACTTCCCATCGACTGACTATTTCCCTGATACCAAAATAGCTTTAGATTTCTTAAATTCCTTGTTTTTCTAAACTTATTTACTTGATACCTAAATAAATTTATTTTTCTAACTTAAAATTCCTCTTTGAGATGCTTTTATTTACTTTTTACTTTTACTTTTTAAACTTTTATTTTTGATTATTTACTTTTGCACTTTTATTTTTAATTTTTTCTAATTGATAAATAATGAGAAAAAGAAATTTCCTTTCTCTTCTAATTTTTTTCCTTTAAAGATAACTTCATCATCACATAGTAGCTTTTCTGCATTTCTTTTAGCTTCTTTTAGAAAGGTTGGATTTAGACTTTCTATTCTTTCTGTATGCTTTGATATATCTGTTGTTCTAGTTCTATTGCTATGCCCATCTGAGCCTATAAAACTATAGATATTATTTTTTAAAAATTTTTCTGCTACTTTTTTAGCTTCCTTTCCAAAAACTCCATTTACACTTCCCGCATTAAGCTGAAATAAATATCCCTCTTCTATAAAAAGATTTATTTTATGTGGTTTTTCTTGAAAAATTTTATATCTTTCAGGATGTGCAATAACAGGAATAATCCCCCTTAGTTTAAGTTCATATAATCTCTCTACTACCTCTTCTCTATCTAATTTCTCTTGGTCAAATTCTATTAACATATATCTAGAATCATTTATAGTTCCTATAGTCCCTTCTTTTAACTCATCTAATATATATTTGGTAAAAAACACTTCTTGTCCAAAATAAACTTTTATATCTATATCATGTTCATCACATAAATTTTGAACTTCTAAAGTAAGCTCTTTAATTTTTTCAATTGATGTCATAAACTTACCTATATAATAATGTGGTGTTAATACTATTTTATGAGTTCCTGATGCCTGAGCCTTTTTTAACATAGAAATAGCTACATCTATGCTTTTTGCACCATCATCGATGTTTGGTATAATATGCGAATGTATATCTATCAAACTAATCTCCTTTTTTAAGCATTTGCTATTTTTTCTCTTTTACCTTTCTTTTTCTTCTTTTTTTCTTCTCCATAATAATAGTAGCCATAATCTTCTTTCTTACTTCTAGTGACTGAGTTTAAAATAGTCCCAACTATAGCTGCCCCTACTTTATCTAAGTTTTCTTTTGCCTGCAAAATATGATCCTTTTTTGTTTTGTTAGCTTCTACTACTAGAATCACACCATCAGCTCTTGTTGATAAGACTTGTGAATCTGTAACTGCTCTAACAGGTGCAGTATCAAGAATTGCATAATCATAATGCTCACGCACTTGTTCTAATAGTATTTTCATACTTTCAGAGCCAAGCATTTCTGCTGGATTTGGAGGTAATTTTCCTGAAGTTAAAACATCAAGATTGTCATTTATAATATGTTTAACTTCTGGAATTTTTTTATCATCTACAAGAACTTCTGCAAGCCCAACTTCATTACTAACATTAAACTTTTTATGCAAAGTTGGTCTTCTAAGATCGCAATCCATTAAAAGCACTCTTTTTCCATCTTGAGCAAAAGATAATGCAAGATTTCCTGCTGTCATAGATTTTCCTTCTTGTGGATTTGCACTAGTTATAACTAAAACTTGTAGTTTTGAATCATAAGAAGAATATTGAATGTTAGTCCTAAGTGTTTTATAGGCTTCTGCCGCTATAGATTTTGGTTCTTTTTGTACAATAAACATGTATTTCCCCCTATATATTTTTTATTTTTGGAATCACACCAATGACTGGTATGTCAGCTAAAATATTTTCTAATTCATTTTCATTTTTAATTGTGTTATCTAGATACTCTAATAAAAAAGCTAATCCTATAGAAATCATAAGTCCAAGTAGAAATCCTATTATTACATTAAGACGCTTATTAGGACTTACAGGGCTTGTTGGCTCATATGGAGTTTCTATTACTTGTACATTTCCATTTGGAATTAACTGTTTAGACTTCATCATAAATGAATTAACAACAGCAGTCAGAGTTGGAACTATTTCTGTTTTATCAGTTGTTTGATACCCAATCCTAAGAATTTGTGTATCTTCACTTGGTGTTACTGAAAGACCACCTATTACTTTTCCTACATTTGCATTTGTAGGCTCTTTTCCCATACTAACGACAGTATCCTTTGCAAGATCTTTAGTTTTTATTATTTCTGCATAAGTCTTTAAAAGGTTTTGATATAGTGCAATATCTGAATTGTTATAACTACTATCAGCAACAGTATGTCCACCTTCTTTACCTATAAAAACTTTTACTCCGCCTTGGTATCTTGGCTTAATAACATAAAAACTAAAAACTCCAGCTATTACTGTTGTTAAAATAGTAATGCTAAGAATCATAAGCCATCTTTTCTTTAAAGCGTAGACTAAATCTTCTACCTTTATAACCTCTTCGTTCATTTGTCCCCCCTATTAAACTAAAAATCTTTTTTATATTTTATTTTATTAAATTTAACAGATTTAAATATTTTTAGAGAAATTCTATTTTGCAATTTATGTCCTTATTTTTAACGTTATTATTTATTAAAAATTTTTTATGCCCTTAAATCCCTGTATCTCTCTTACGCTTTGAAGTATATCACCCGTTAAAATAATTAGAAATATTTTTCATTCCCTGTTTTATTACACAGTCATATGTCTAAAATTCTGTTTTTATACAGGTTGTATAAAAAAAAGTATTTTTTATCACTTTTTTACCTAAATTATTTATACAGTTATTTTTATGAAAAAATTACATTTTTTTCTTCAATGTATATTTTTATTATTTTAAAATTATTTCAAAAATCAAAAACTAATTTGTCGCAAGTTTTTCCTATATTTTTTCAATAAAAAAATTTTATAAGTATTTTTTAAAATAAAAATATACTTTTTAAAAAATTTTTATCATTAAAACCTAATGATTTCTATAATCTTTTATATAAAAGTATCAAATAAATTTTTCAATATTTTTAACGTAAAATTATAATAAATTAAAGAGTAATTAGATAATTTTAAAAACAAAAAATCTAATAAAATTTATATATTTAATAATTATCCCTCATTTTAATAATTATTAATTTTTTAGTATTTCCAATAATAATAGTTGTTTTAAATTATAAAAAGGAGTATTTATTATCAATATTATTAATAAATACTCCTTTTTATATTAGTTAGTCAGCTAAATTAATTTAAGTTAGTTGACTAACTCTTGGACAAGATATACAATATGAGTACCAAGTAGTTTCGAAAAAAACTATTTGTTTAAATATTGAATATGATTTGCTTATTGTAGATTAAAATATAGATCTAAAAATATCGGCTATTATATGAAACTATTTTTTTAGGAAAGAAAAAACATATGAAAAGATAATTGTTATCTTTTAGGGAATACTAATCACAACTTCCTATATCTAGATAACAAATTAAAGATGAGGTGTATTGTATATGAATAACAAAAAGGAGTACAACAGTATATTAATTGCTTTCGTACTGTTACTAGGCGCATTCGTAGCATTTTTAAATAGTACATTTATGAATGTTGCGATTCCCGATATAATGAGAGATTTACATATATCAGTTGCTACAGCACAATGGCTTAGTACAGGATATATGCTTGTACTTGGAATTATGATTCCATTCACAGCGTTTCTTATTGATAAATTTAAAACTAGAACATTATTCTTTATGTCAATGGGACTATTTACTATAGGAACAATTATTGGTTCAACAGCTAATAGCTTTGATACTTTACTTATAGCTAGACTTTTACAAGCAGCAGGAGCTGGTGTTTTAATGCCACTTATGCAAACAGTCTTCCTTATTATTTTCCCAAAAGAAAAAAGAGGAACTGCTATGGGTGTTGTTGGTCTTGTTATAGCTTTCGCACCAGGAATTGGACCTACTCTTTCAGGTTGGATAATTAGTATTTGGCCTTGGAGATATTTATTCTACGTAACTTTACCATTTGCAATTATAGACCTTATACTTGCAATTATATTACTTAAAAATGTTACTGATAATAAAAAAGTATCTATCGATATTCTTTCAGTTATCACTTGTATTTTAGGATTCGGTGGCTTACTTCTTGGATTCAGTAATGCTGGTAATGACGCTTGGAGTAATCCAAATGTTTATGTTCCACTTGCAGTTGGAGTTGTAACTTTAATTATCTTCGCATGGAGACAATTAACAATGGAAAAACCAATGCTTAACTTAAGAGTATTCAGACATCCAATTTTTACATTCTCTACAATTATAGTAATGATTGTTTATGCTGGATTTATAGCATCTGAACTTATTATCCCTATGTACCTACAAAATGGTCGAGGATATTCAGCACTTGATGCAGGACTTGCATTAATGCCTGGTGCTATCGTAATGGGTGTTATGAACCCTATTACAGGAAAACTATTTGATAAAATTGGTGCAAGAGCACTTTCTATTGTAGGGTTACTAATCTTTACAGGTGGTACTTTTGGATTTGCATTCTTAACACCAACAACTACATTCTTATATGTTGCAGTAATGTATTCAGTAAGACTTCTTGGACTATCAATGTTCATGATGCCACTTACAACTGCTGGACTTAATACTCTAAAAAGAGAAGAGTATGCCCACGGTAATGCTGTTAACAATACAATGAGACAAATTGCAGGTGCTATTGGTACATCTATCTTAGTAACTGTTATGACAAAATCAGCACAAAGCTCTGGAATAGCTAACCCATTAAAAGCTACTATTCACGGAATGAACACTTCATTCTTCTGGGCTGGAGTTCTTGGAATCGCATCTCTTATCATTGCTATAGTAGTTGTTAAAGGTAAGAAAAAAAGTAATGATGGCGACTCAAAAGAAGTTGCTGCTTAATTTAAAAGCCTAATCTAAATTTAAGGAAATGCTACACACATACCTTGGATTTATATAATAAAAAAAGGGATAATCTTAAAGTATAAAACCATCTACTTTAGATTATCCCTTCCTTTTTTTAATTTCAAAAATGATTATCTCGCCTAAGTATCCATTTCTTAATTTCAATTACTGCTACCGCTTGTAAGATAAGTGCTAATATTACACCTATAAGTCCTATATTACTTGCAAATAGGGCTAGTATAATTAAATATATTATGTTTATTATAAATAAGATTACAACATTAGTTTTTATGTATCCAAGTGATATAAATAAATCATGTATGGTTCTTGATGCACTAGTGTATACAATATAAAGTATGTACATAGCAAATGGTATGAAGTATAGCCACTTGTTGTTAACAAGTATAGACATCCATCCACCATATGTTGCAATAAGTATAAGTGCAAAAGCCCCTCCAATCAGGCTTATTAATTTAAATAACTTCTTATATAAATTTACTGCACTAGATTTTTCATTGTTTGCTATTCTTATATTCATTTCAGGATAAATAATTTGTGATAATGGAGCTTCAACTTTTAAAACTATGCTACCTATTTTTCCAAAGATATTATATATGGTAACATCTGAAAAGCCTAAATATCTATTTATAATAAATGTAGTGATTTCTTGAACTGGTATATCAAGAGTTGTATAAAGACTACTGTATACATTAAACATAAAATATTCTTTATCAAAACTAAATTTATGCTTATAGAAGTCCCATAAATCTTCTTTATATAAAATATATAATGATTGTAGTACTATTGCTATATTAGTTATAATTGCTGCAAAAAATTCTATAAAAAAGAAATATGCAAAAGTTTCTTTTTTAAAAAATCCTATGAAATAAAATATGAATTTTATAAAAGAAATGATTACTCCTATGGTTACCATTCTATTGTAGCCATTAAAAATCCTTATAATTCCTGTTGCTGTACCAGTTGCTGAAAATAAAATGGTCACAATATATATGTATACATATATTTTTAAACTTTGTGGCCATTTCATAATATCAAAAATAAAATTAATAAAGAAATATGAAAAAATAGTAGCTAAAATTATTGAAGAAATATCCAATATAAAGGAAAACTTTATATATCTTTTACTACTTTCTTTATCTTCTTTTTGTATTGTTATTGATAAATGTTTTATAAGTGCCTCAAAAGACTTAAAAGAAAAAATTCCTATAAATAATGAAGTATATGTTTGTATCATTATTAATTGTCCGTTCTGATTTTCTCCTATTGTCCTTAAAATTATTGTAAGATTTAATAGGGTTAGTACACTCCCTATTCCACTTCCAAATAGTAAAACTATAAAATTTTTGCCAAGCTTATGCGTCATTAGTTTTTTTATTTTTTCAACCAACTTACATCATCTCCCAATGCTATGATGTTTTAGCTGATTTATTGAATATTTAATAATATATTTTTATCTATCTTCTAAATTAATTTCAAATAGAAAAATTTATATTATTTATAAAAAAAATCAACTAACATTAAGTATTCCCAAAATTTATAAAAATATTTATAAATCAATGTCCATACTTTTCATAAGCCTTAATATATAGTTATTTAAAAAGCTTCGCTAATTTAATAATATTATAGAAGCCTATATTTTTTTGTAGAGAATTAAAAACTCTGTGTTTTCTACGATTTGATGACTCTAATAAGAATTTATTTTCTGAGACAAGACTAGATAGTTCTTTTAATTCTTCATCAGTTGAATTTACTGAATATCTTATTGTTGTGAAAAAAGTATTGCTTAGTTTTCTCATAACTAAATCATAAAATTTATTTTCTTCTTTAGATTCTTTTATTTCCTTTTCTAAGTCCACTATTATACGAGCTGTGTGTATTGAACTCTTTATTTTTCTCTTATTCATTATAGAACCATCTCTACTAACTCTATAGCAATACCATGTTAACTCCATATAGTTAAACGTATTCATTGCTAATAATATCTTTACTGTATAATCAACATCTTCGTGTAAATACCCTTCCTTAAAAATTATTTCTTTTTCCTCTAAAAACTCTCTTCTAACTAAGAATTTCCAAGCAGTCCAAATACATTTATCATCATTATTAAATATTTGTTCTCTAATTGAATCTATATCAGCATTAATATCTATATTAAAATCAACAGTTTCCTCTATCTTATCATCACAAACTTCATAGTATCCACTCATAATAACATCTGTATTTTTATCGCTAATATACTCCATTATTTTAGGAATACTACCCTTTACTAAATAATCATCACTATCTAAAAATAGTACATATTTTCCTTTAGCAATTTCTAACCCAGCATTTCGTGCAGATGATAACCCACCATTTTCTTTATCTACTAGTTTTATGTTTGCATACTTATCTCTATATTCCTCACAAATATTCAGACTAGTATCCTTTGAACCATCATTAACTAATATTATCTCTAAATCCTCACTATCACAGATAACACTATTAATACATTCTTCTAAATATTTTTCTACATTATAAACTGGTATCACTACACTAAGTAACATTGTCAATCAACTCCTCCGTCTAAACTTTAACTACTTAAAAAAACTCTAACTATTTCAAAAACTTTAACTATTTCTTGCACTCTAAATATAATTATTCTTTATTTAATTTTCTATCTAAATTAAGTTATTGAAGAACTATTTTTACCAAATTATTTGAATTAAATTTTATCTGAAAAGATAACAATTTTTATAAAAAAACTATATTTTTTAATATTAAAATTAGCTATAAATTAGAATAAATATTTGAAAAGCTATTAAATATCTGATTTTAAGACCACAAATTTTGTTTATTAAACAATCTATAAATATCTTAAAAATAACAATAAAAATCCCTCACAATTATCTTTATAAAATATCTATTTCCTCATAAAATCTAATTTATAAATTGCCTAACTTTAGATAATCTTTAAATGTATAATAACATAAATCACTCATTAATAGTGGCTAATTCATAGGTAAAACAAGCTTTCTACAGATAGTTTTCACATTAACGCTTTCTTGTGTTCATGCGAGTTTCTCTAAAATTAACATTCCTTGTTAAAAATTATACAAATTTATTTTTTCTCCTAATTAAAAATAATTTTAGTTGCAATATTTTTAAAGTTTTTTCCATATCTAAATTCACTCTAATAAAATTTTTAATAAAAAAAATCATACTATCAAGAAGATAAAATTCCTCCTAATAGTATGATTCCTATTTATTTAATATTTATTTTCCTTTTCTTTTTAAGAAAGCAATTAACCATAATAAACCAATCAAACTCAAGAACCCAGCTTTTTCAACTTTATTAGTATCTAAAGCATTTCTAATTCCTGTATCTGGTAAAGAAACTATTTTTGTTGTAGTATCATTATCACTCTTTATTACCTGATTATTACTTGATTGCCCATTACTGTTTTGAATTTGCTTTCCACTATCAGGATTTAAATTGCTATTACCATTTGGTGTTATTGTCACCTTATCTGGATTATTAGAATTTACTATTGTTCCACCTTTAGAATCATTGTGATTTCCTGATATATCACCGTCTCCATTTTTCCCACTATTTGAACTTGGTACTTCATTTGGATTTGTTGGTGTTCCTTTGTTTCCTCCATCTGGCTTTATTGTTACCTTATCTGGATTATTAGAGTTTATTGTTATCCCACCATCTTTTGATGGCACTTTATCTGGATTTGTTGGTGTTCCCTTATTTCCTCCATCCTTTGATGGTACCTTATCCGGATTTGTTGGTGTTCCCTTGTTTCCTCCATCTTTTGATGGTACCTTATCTGGATTTGTTGGCGTTCCCTTATTTCCTCCATCTTTTGATGGTACCTTATCCGGATTTGTTGGCGTTCCCTTATTTCCTCCATCTTTTGATGGTACCTTATCCGGATTTGTTGGCGTTCCCTTGTTTCCTCCGTCTTTTGATGGTACCTTATCTGGATTTGTTGGTGTTCCCTTATTTCCTCCATCTTTTGATGGTACCTTATCTGGATTTGTTGGCGTTCCCTTATTTCCTCCATCTTTTGATGGTACCTTATCCGGATTTGTTGGTGTTCCCTTGTTTCCTCCATCTTTTGATGGTACCTTATCTGGATTTGCTGGTGTTCCCTTGTTTCCTCCATCTTTTGATGGTACCTTATCTGGATTTGTTGGTGTTCCCTTGTTTCCTCCGTCTTTTGATGGCACCTTATCCGGATTCGTTGGTGTTCCCTTGTTTCCTCCGTCTTTTGATGGTACCTTATCTGGATTTGTTGGGGTTCCCTTGTTTCCTCCGTCTTTTGATGGTACTTTATCTGGATTTGTTGGTGTTCCCTTGTTTCCTCCGTCTTTTGATGGTACCTTATCCGGATTTGTTGGTGTTCCCTTATTTCCTCCATCTTTTGATGGTACCTTATCCGGATTTGTTGGCGTTCCCTTATTTCCTCCATCTTTTGATGGTACTTTATCCGGATTCGTTGGTGTTCCTTTGTTTCCTCCGTCTTTTGATGGTACCTTATCCGGATTTGTTGGTGTTCCCTTATTTCCTCCGTCTTTTGATGGTACCTTATCCGGATTTGTTGGTGTTCCCTTGTTTCCTCCGTCTTTTGATGGTACCTTATCCGGATTTGTTGGTGTTCCCTTATTTCCTCCATCTTTTGATGGTATCTTATCCGGATTTGTTGGTATTCCCTTATTTCCTCCATCTTTTGATGGTATCTTATCTGGATTTATTGGTATTTCTTCATTTTTAATTATGTTATAAATGATGTTTGTATCGCTGTTTCCTATAACTGTTGGAACTTTATAGTTTGCTAAGTTTCCACCTTCAACTTCACTTGCTTTTACGGCTACTCCGTTTACTGTAATTCCTAGAATTTTATAGCCTTTTGGTATTATCGGATCTTTAATTCCTGATGTCTCCCCTGTAACTCCAATTGTTCCATTCTCTTGTGGAATCATTGTTTGTGGTTTTCCATCGATTAATACTTTTACCGTATCTTGATACTCTTTTCCTATGTTATAAACGATGTTTGTATCACTGTTTCCTATAACTGTTGGAACTTTATAATTTGCTAAGTTTCCACCTTCAACTTCACTAGCTTTTACGGCTATTCCGTTTACTGTAATTCCTAAGATTTTATATCCTTTTGGTATTACTGGTGTTGTTACATTTGATGCTTCTCCTGTTAGTCCAAGCTTTCCTGTTTGTGGTGGCACTAATGTTGAAACTTTTCCATCAATATTAACTTTTACTGTATCTTGATATTCTTTTTGTATTGTATAAACTACATTTGATGTTCCTGAGCCAAGTTTCATATTGCTAAAGTCTGCTTCTGAGTTAACTTTTACAGGCTTACTGTTTGGATTTTGATTTGTGATTTCAACAATTTTATATCCTTTTGGTGCTGAATATTTATAATTTGTATACGCTTCACCGTATACACCTGCTTCAACTGTTTTTGGTTCTTGTTCCCATTTACCTGTAGTTTTATTGTATACACCTACTGTTAAAGCTGCTTCATTTTTAGCTATTGTATAAACTAAATGCT